>DATDME010000052.1:0-2999 GCA_036518915.1 Candidatus Saccharimonadia bacterium
GTAGGTGCCAGTGAAGTTATTCACCCCGTTGACGAGAAATTGGCCGTAGGTCAGTGTCGTTACGACCATGTTTTTGTTTTTGTACCCCCGTTTAGGCTATGAGGCTATGGTAGCGGGGATGGGATGAGTGCGAAAGTCCTGTGGTATACTGCGGCCATGACCATCCGCACCCTGCGCTTCGTGGCCGTCCTGTTGTTTGGTGGCCTGTTTCTGGCTCCGGCCGCTCACGCCGAAGTTGTCACGGACTGGCAATCCGCCGTCACGCTCAACAGCGACGGCAGCGCCACCGTCCGCGAAACCATCCATTACAATCCCGAGGATGCCAGCCATCACGGCATTATCCGCGAGATTCCCGGCGCCCTTGCTGGCATTGATGGCTCGTCCTACTTCTATGCGGTTAAGCTGCAATCGGTGACCGACGCGCGCGGCGCCTCGTTACCCCTGGCGGAAAACCGCCAAAACCGCCGCGGCCTCTACCTCAAGATCGGTAGCAGCGGTACGTACCTTGACGCTGGCGACCATACCTACGTGATTACCTATACCCTGAAGCCGGTGGTCACCCGCACGGCCAACGCCGACCGTCTCAGCCTCAACATCATCGGCCCAAACTGGCGGGTGCCGGTGCAGACCGCCAGCGCCACCATCACCCTGCCGCGGAATGTCAGTCCGGCCAGCCTGGCGTGCTACACCGGCAGCGGCACGACCCACGACTGCACCATCACGCAAACCGCGCCCAATACCATTAGCTTGTCCACCGACCGGCCGCTCGACGCCTATGCCGCCTTCACCGCCGACCTCTCGTTGCCGTCACTAGGCCTCGGCGCCTACCTGGAGGCCGATAAACCCCTGCCCTTCAGCACGCTGGAGCGGCTCACCTTGGCCCTGCTGGGGCTGGCGCTGCTGGTTGTAATGGCCGGCGGCGGTTGGCTGGTGTGGCGCTGGCTGCGGCAATGGCAGGCCCGGCGCCGGCAAACCATTATTGCCATCTATGAGGCGCCGGCCGGCCTGTCGCCCGCGCATATGAGTGTGCTGGAATCACCCGCCGCCGACGTGGCCGATATTACCGCCACGCTGATCCACCTGGCGGTGCGCGGCTTCCTCAAAATTGAGCAAACCAAAGCCAAAACCTGGTACCGCCAGGCCAGTTACCGGCTCACCCGCCTGCCCCAGGCCGGCCAGTTGGCGCCGTTTGAAAACACGCTGGTTGACGCCATTTTCCTGGGCGCCGCCACCGTTGACCTGGATAATCTGGCCACGAAGCGCCCGCACCTCTCCGAAGCCATCCGCCAGTTCCGCCGGATGATTGGCCAAGACCTGGCCAACGCCAAATATTTCTGGGTTTCGCCTACCGGCTGGCTGGGCGGCGCGCGGGCGGTAGCCGGCTTAGCCGCGGCCATCCTGGCGGTGGTGGTGGGCGCCATTGTGGCGTCGGGCGAAAGTAATTCCGAGTTAGGCATGGCTGGCTTAGCCGCTCTCAGCCTCGGCCTAGCCGCGGTTTTTCTGGCGCTTTGCCGCCGAGCCTCGGGCCGCACCGCCACCGGCAACCAGCAGTGGGCGCACATCCGCGGCTTCAAATGGTTCCTTGAGGTGACTGAAAAAGACCGCCTCAACTTCACTGACGCCCCCGAGAAAACTCCGGAGCTCTTTAGCAAAATGCTGCCCTACGCCATTGCGCTTAAGGTTGAAAAACAGTGGGCCAAGCAGTTCGCCGGCATCGACGTCAGCCCAGCCGTGGGTGGCTGGTACGTCGGCTACGTGGCCGGCAGTTTCTCGGCCGACGCGTTCACGGGCTCGTTCTCATCAAGTTTTGGGGGTGCGATGTCGTCTGGTTTCAGCGGCGCCGCCGGCGGTGGTGCGGCCGGCGGGGGAGTGGGCGGAGGTGGTGGTGGCGGCTGGTAGCCAAACCGCCGGCAATATGCTAAAACTAAGCGTACGCCGCGCAACGTTTGCGCCCGTAGCTCAGCGGATAGAGCACGTGGCTTCGGACCACGGTGTCGGGGGTTCGAGTCCCTCCGGGCGCACCAGGGAATTATTAAATAGCGCTTCATTGATTGGATGGAACGTCAATTGATATACTTCCTTCATAATGTACTTTGCGACCTCTGAGCAAGCCAGCGCAATTGTAAAAACGATGTATGTATCCTCAGGCGGATCATGTTCAGTTTGTCGAAAACGGCTACGACGATTTAGTCGTAATTATTGACGAAACATACGCGCTCCGTTTTCCCCGCCATGCCGGAGCACTTGCGCGTAGCCAGTTTGAGCGCGATATTCTGCAAGATCTGGAGCACCACGATTTTGGGGCCGTCGCAGTACCAAGACTATTGGGCTCACACGAAAATCCTCGGTATCTAATAACAAGTTTCGTTCCGGGACAGACATTAACACCGGCGTTCATACGGCGGTTACCTCGGCCGGCACAGCAGACTCTTGCTGAAGACATAGCGCAATTCACATTCGAGCTCCATAATGCGCTTTCCGTGGATCGGGTGAAGCAAATTCGAGAGCGCTTCGGACTGGAAGGCCAGGAAGAGGATCCGTGGGAGGTCTATTTTGAAAGATTACTGCTGCGCGCTGTCCTGCCGACCAGGCAGCAAGATGCGGTCGCTAAGGAATATTACGAAAGATGGAGTCAGATAGTCCCGACCGCTAAACAAATTATGCTGCATGATGACCTGCATACGGAAAACATGCTGTTTAAAGGCAACCGGTTAAGCGGCGTACTCGACTTTGGTGACACCAATATCGGCTCCCCGGAACAAGAACTGCGGCAGCTTTATCGCATTAACGACGCGATAACGGTCTGGGCGGCCAAAGCTTATGGAAAGTTGTCCGGTCAAGACCTTGATCCAAATATCATTCGGATATGGGCTATTACACAGGAGCTATCAACATATTCCGAGCGATTGCAAGCTGGAAGTACAGACCATCCCGCATTTCATACACCCGCGGCACCACCCGCGGCACCGGTCTCGGCCTGTATGTCTCGCGCCTCATGG
>DATDME010000053.1:0-4362 GCA_036518915.1 Candidatus Saccharimonadia bacterium
TTCACCCCGTTGACGAGAAATTGGCCGTAGGTCAGTGTCGTTACGACCATGTTTTTGTTTTTGTACCCCCGTTTAGGCTATGAGGCTATGGTAGCGGGGATGGGATGAGTGCGAAAGTCCTGCTAGAATCAGGGTGTTCCATTGAAGAACTCATGTGCTTGTGGGCCTCCTTGGCTTTGCGTCAGCTTTATTATGGTCAATCAATCACCCCGTGGCAAGACCACGGGGTATGCAAGGAATGCTATTTGCCCTGCCAGAGGGTAATACCAACCCAACCTGATACCTGTTATGCTTAAGCCATCATGAAAACACAAACGCCATGAACTATTTACGCCCCCAACCTCACCTCACCTACGAGGAAGTCACCATGCGGTATAAAGCCTGCACGAATGCTCGGGTTAAAACCTGGCGGCAGATTGTCTGGCTCATGAGCCGGCCGGAGCAACCGAATACGGTCAGCCAGGCTGCCGGAACGGTTGGCTGCCATCCCAACTGGGCCAGACATATCATTCACCGCTATAACACAGAAGGCCCAAGATGTCGTTCATCCGCACCATTTTAGTTTACAGATATGGAGACGCTCAGTTCTGGGCGCCTTCTTTGTGTGAGTGTGATTTTCAATCTGTTGCATTGGCTAGAGTCCTTTCTGTTCGCGGGCTGCAGTTTTTGACTTGACATTGTAAGTACACGTAAGTACAATGGGAGTTATGGTACGAGCAATAGTCACAAAATCAGGGAATTCATATGCGCTTCGAGTACCGAAGCGATATATTGACGACAATAAACTACGACTAGGCGATGTGGTTACTCTCGAGGAGCCACTTACCTTGCAGAAGAATGCTCTGGAGGCGCTCGTGAGGCAGGGAAAAACACACGGGGCGATTAGAGGTATTGCTGACCCTGTGAAATGGCAGCGGCAGCAGAGGCAATCAAGTGACCCATGGGAAGAACTTAAGTGATTCTGCTTGATAGTAATATAGTAATTTACCTCCGTGACCCTCAGTGGGGTGAGAAGATTTTCGATCAAATTGATGACGAAAGACTAGCAACCTGTAATGTCGTAATTTCAGAAGTTTTAGGCTTTAAGGGGCTAGAAAAAGCTGACGCTGATTATTTCGAGCGCTTTTTTGTAACCATGAAAAACTTTCAATTTGATGATGCGGTTACAAAGATGGTGATAGAGCTTAGAAGAAGGTACGCAATCCAATTGCCTGATGCAACTGTTGCGGCCACTGCTCTAGTTAACGATCTCACGCTATGCACTCATAACGTAGAGGATTTCGAAAAGATTTCAGATCTGCTTCTCTTTGACCCGCTCGCCCCATAGATCTCAAAGTGGTTCCACCTATAATCCATTAGGCGCACCAAGGTCTGATCAATTTATTCCTGGGACTATTCCTTTCGCACACCCTTAAAGCCGATATACACCAAGAAGCCGCCGACACCAAACGACAAAGCCCCAAGTATCTGCCACTCTGCAGCATATCCTGTGACCGGCGTGCAATGAGCGGCACAAAGAATAGGCTTGATATGAACGATATCCGAACCTTGCAAAAAACCACAGCCCGCCCACTAATGCCAAGATAGTCCCAATATAATTACGGCAAGATATTTCATCTTCATAAAGTCCAGGTTTTATCGGTACGAAGAAAAGTAATCGAAATTAGCCACTCGTCGCCGGCTTAAAACAAATGCCCCAACCGCTCCCGCAGCGTGGGGGCGGCTGAGCCGCTACAGCCGGCCGGATCCTGTTGCGTGTCGAACTGCTCGGCGGTGGCCGGCACGCTTATGTTAGACACCTTGTCGCCATTGAGAATGAACGTCAGCTTGTGCGCGTCATCAGCCACCAGCAGCGCTTGGTCGGTTTGCAGGTAGGTACGGCCGACGTTCCAGCCGAGGTTCTGAAAGAAGCTTCCCCAGGTCACGGCTGCGTCTTCTACGTGGACCACATCACTGATGTTATTGTGCATGTGAGCCCGGTCGGCCGGCATTTCGGCTTTGGTCTTGGCACACATCTCGGCCACTTCTTCGTAGTAATCGGCACTCTTGAATGGCTCCCAGCACCCCGCCGCCCAACACCAGTGCCATGTTACGAACGGATAGCCAAGCCAGCATACTGCATGCCTTTCTCCTTTGCTCTACTCTACCATGAGGCTTTTCGCCACGACAAAACACAACCGTAACCGCTTTGTAATTTTGCTGCCAGCACCGTAATATGAGGGTATGAAAAAGGCCTACATCAAAGAACTACAAGGCCAACTTTTGGGCACCGTCACGGATAACCCCGATGCGCTAGCTCATTTTGCCACCGATCTCAGCGTGTTGCGCGCCGAGCCAGGCAGCGTTGTGTATCCAGCCAATACCGCCGACGTCCGCAAAACTGTGCAATTTGCCTATGAACACGCCCTGGCCGGCCGGCCGGTGCCGCTGGTGGCGCGCGGCCTGGGCGCGGGGGTAAGCGGCGGCGCGCTCGGCGCCGGCACCCACGTGGTGTTTAGTGCCCACATGAACAAATTGCTCCGGCTCGAGCACGACACCGTCACCGTCCAGCCCGGCATATCCTACCGGACCCTGCAGCAAACCCTCCACACGCACAACCGGTTTATCCCGCCACATCCCACCAGCCTTGATTGCACCACGGTGGGCGGCGCCGTCGCCGAAGACGCCGTCGGCCTGCATGCGGTGAAGTATGGCTCAACCCGCCAGTTCGTTAAATGTCTGAAGGTCGTGTTGTCCGACGGCTCAATTATTGAAACCGGCCGCATCAGCGCCCGCGAGCTCAACCGCCGCAAAGGCCTGAGCACCCTCGAGGGTCAGCTCTACCGCGGCCTCGACAACATCTTGCTCGACAACGCTGAGTTCATCCGCAAGCACACGCTTAAGCTGCCCTACAACGCGGCCGGCTACGCCCTGGAACACGTCCGCGGTCGCGACGGTTCGTTTGATATCGGCCAAATCTTCATCGGCGCCCAGGGTACCCTCGGTTTTATTACGGAGGTGACGCTGCGTACGGCGGTGTATCACCCCCGCACGACGCTGGTGGTGGGCTTCTTTGACAGCACCTACGCCGCCCTCGACGCCGCCACCAAACTGCGCGCCCTCGGCCCCAGCGCCCTGGAGTTGGCGGATCGCGCCCTCATGGAAGCCGTGCTGGCTTCCCATCCCGGCTACCTAGACGGCCTGCTCCCCGACGACAAGCCCTACACCGTAGTGCTCACCCAGTTCGACCAAGCCTCGCAATTCTCGCAGAAGTTGGCCGCTGCCCGGGCCGAGCGGGTGATCGAAAAATTCAAGGGCCGCCACCGCACCTCAAGCGACCCGGTTGAACAGGTGGCGCTGTGGAAGCTGCGCCTGGCCGGCAGCCGCTACATGGAGCCCGCCAACGGCCAAAAGCGCGCCGTGCCGTTCTTGGAGGCGGCCGTCGTGCCGCTGCCCAAGCTGGGTGCGCTCCTTGATAAAACTACCAAACTCCTCAAGCAATACGACGCCATGGCCGTCATTTGGGGCCATGTGGGCGACGGCAACCTCAGCTTTATGCCGCGCCTCGATCTGTCCAAGAAAAAAGACGCTGACCGTCTCCTCAACCTCAGCCGCGATTACGCCGAGCTGGTCGCCAGCCTCGGTGGCACGCCGAGCGGCACGGCCGGCGACGGCCCGCTGCGCAGCCTCTGGCTCGACAAAGTTTACGGTGACGAACTCGTGAAGCTGTTTGCCGCTGTTAAGCACGTCTTTGACCCGCATAACGTTTTTGGCCCTGGCCAAAAGACCAACGCCGACCCCGCGGCCGTCCGCGCTGCCCTGCGCACCGAGTACGTCAATACCACCCAACACAACTATATGATGTTCCACTAACAAGGAGGTCCCATGATTTTGTCTGGTTTGTTCGTGCGCCACAAGGAGCCGGCGCCCCGCTTCGCGCCCGCGCTCTTCCTGGCATTCTTGGCTGGGTTCACGGTTGTAGGCCAAATTAAACCGGTTATGGGTTTGGTTGGTTTAGGCACGACGGCCATTCTGACCGCCGTCCTCATTGAACTCAACCGTAAACGTATCTGGATGGAGTACCTCAAAATCTACAAAAAGCGCAAAGGCCTCAAGGGCGCCTTCACCAAGCCCAATGAGCTCTACTACAACATCAATGTGTGGTTCCTCTGGCCGTTCATTTTCTTCCTCGGTCTGATTTGCCTGTGGGTGGCCTACGCCTACGCTTAATTCTCCGGAGCGCAGTCTTTTCCAATTGAATAATGAGGCTGAACAGCACACGCCGTAGCGATTAAACTGTTCTTACTGTTCTTTGCCCAACGGCAGTTGCATCGTTCGGGTGGGTAGTTTGTCTTTGGCCTGCTCCATCAACTCGGCGAACTC
>DATDME010000054.1:0-2553 GCA_036518915.1 Candidatus Saccharimonadia bacterium
GATAAAGCTAAAATTTTTGGCAAGTTCTACCGCTCCGAAGACTACCGGACCCGCCAAACCGGCGGCACCGGCCTGGGCCTGTACATTACGCGCAAGCTCGCCGATAAACTCGGTCTAACAATCACCTTTACCTCCAAGCTCAACCACGGCTCAACCTTCCGGATACTGGTGCCAGGTAACACGCCTCATGCCTAGTCAAAACCACAAAACCGCTACCCCGTTTCTTGGAAATTCGCCCAAAAAAGTTGGGGACATGTTCGCGAAGATGGGGAAACCTGCACCCACCAGTCTTCACGGAACTTTATTGAGGATACCGCCCCCGCGTGGTTAAATAATGCTAATGGTTTGCCCCAACTGCCATTCCAAACAGATTATTTCGATTCAGGACCAGCTGTTCTGTATTAACTGCGGCCAAGCGGTCCCGGCTAACGCGGGCAAGAGCACGTCCTCTACCGGGCTCAAGACCCAAAGTAACGGCCTGCCCGTGGGCGTGAAGATCCTCGGGAGCACCCCGGCCGCCATGGACAGCATCCAGCCCAGCGAGCCCCCGGCCGGCCCGGCCAAACCAGCCGAACCTCCCGCCAAACCGACCAAGAAAACACGTAAGGCCAGAGCCGCCCCGGCCATCCACTGGGAATCCGGCCGGCCCCACTCCGCGTCCACCCCAGCCAGCATTGTGCCGCAACGCCACCGCATCGGCGCCGCAGCCGACGCCGACACCGAGCCCGCAACACCAACCGCAGCCGACGCCGAACCTGAAACGCCGGCCGTCCCCGACACAACCCTCGCACCGGCCGCTGCCCCAACCGACAAGCCCGTTATGGCGGTACTGTCATCGTCGCGGCCGCGCAAGCGCAAAGTTGGGCGACCCAAGGCTGGCCGGCTCGATGTGCCGCGCATCAACCAGCTGGCGCCCAAACCAGCCACGGAGAAGCCGTCTGCCGAGAAGCCGTCCGCATCGCCTAAAGCAGCTGTGCAGCCCAAGACCAGCAAAACCGCCACGGCGGCCTCCTCCACGACCGCGACGGCTGCGAAGCCCACCGGAGCCACAGCCACGACCCCAGCCGGCGCGACCGTCGCCGTGTCATCAGCCGCCCCGGCCAACCGCCACGTCACCGATGTCCGGCCGCCCCAACGCAAAACCAAGCCGGCGCCGCCAGCCCACCACGTCCACCACGTGGGTGTCGCGCCGCTACACTATGGCTCGGTATTTGGTTTTGCGTTGCGCTCACGGGCCCAGCACCGTCATTTGGCCCTGGCCAGCCTCGGCGCAGCCGTGCTAGGCGCCGTCGGCGGCATTGGCGCCTGGCTCGCGCTATCCGGCCAGCTGAGCCATGTGGCCAATCAGCTTACCAATCCCAGCCCCAAGCTCCTCGCGGAAGTGATGATCGTCGGACTGTTATACTACCTGGGCCGCTCACTCAGCCAAGCTGCCATCATCTATGGCGTCATGAAAGCGGCCGATAACCGGCCGGTCGGGCTGGCGGTGCAGCTGGGCGTGGCCGTTAATACTTTCAGCCGCCGGTTCTGGCTCGACCTCGGCTTTGGGCTCAGCGAACTGCTTGTTATAACCGGCATTGGCGTGCTCATCGTCACCGGCGGTGTCAACTGGGGCATTAGCGGCCAGGTGCAGGTGGTGGTGCTGTTTGGCGCTTACCTCGTGCTGTTGTATGTGATGTCCGCCATCGCCATCGCGCATGGTTTGGGCAACGTCGCCCTGGTACTCACCAAACACCGCCCCTGGGGCGCCTTCAGCCTGGGCTGGGCGTTGTTTAGCCACCGCCTGGAGCTCATCGGCATTCGCCTGATCGCCGGACTCATCGAGCTCCTGCTGGCCCTGCCCATGATTGCCGCTGCCGTCGCCTTGTACCTGTATGTGCCCAACTCCTGGCAAGCCCTAACGGGCCTGGCCATCGGCTTGCTAGCCTGGATAGTGGGCGCCAGCGCCGGCGCGGGCACCGCCAGCTGGTGGGCAGCTATTTACCGCAAAATTGTCCTGCTTGATCATCCCAAGGCCGCGCTTGAGCTCCTGGCTGGGCGCCAACCCGCGGAAGCCAGCCGCTCCACCCTGGCCGGCCTGGTTGCCTTGGGAGCCACCCTGGCCACCGCCAGCCTGCTCATTCCGTTCCTGTAAAGCCGCATTTGCCGATTGACATCAAGCGCAAAACCAGGCATATTATTGACAGAAAGCCACGGGCTTTTTTAAGTTTGGCCGGATTTTCGGCTAGGGGAGCAACGTCCAGCGTGAAACCAATCATCAATTACTTTGTGGCCTCGCGAGCCGAACTAGCCAAAGTCACCTGGCCCACCCGGCGCCAAACCGTCCGCCTCACCGGAATGGTCATCGTCTTTTCGCTCGTTTTTGCCGCTCTGCTCGGCGCCCTCGACTTTGCCTTCCAATTCATCATTCAAAAGCTAATCATTAAGGGATAACATGGCCGAATCCACCAAAAACCAGCACTGGTACGTCATCCACACCTACTCGGGCTACGAAGACCGCGTGGCCGAGAACCTACGCCAGCGCATTGAGACCATGCACATGGCCGACAAAAT
>DATDME010000055.1:0-13092 GCA_036518915.1 Candidatus Saccharimonadia bacterium
AAGAATTTAATGTATTGTGCCATGCTGTCCGCTCTTTCTTTTGCTTGGTCAACGTTCAAGGCCATTATAGCATTAGCGGTTTGGATGAGGCTGTGATCTGACCCACCTACACGAAACTCACCCGCCCTAACTTCCAACAATAAATAAAGACGGTTACCTTTAAAGTGTAAAGCCAAAAAGGAGAGCCGTCTTTAATAAACTTGTAGCCAATTAATCTCACCCAAACAATCCATCCCCCTTCCCACATGAGGCTAGGTTGTTTGTTGGAGATGAAAGTTCCAGAGTCCGGCGGAAACCCTCATATGCAGGTCATCCATGGTGGGCCGGTGGTTGTGGTAGACTTCAGCTGCTGCCCGGTAGCGCTTCATTCCACCAATGGCATGCTCGGAGACAATACGAATACCAGCAATAATTCGGTTTGAGGCTTTTTGTTCCTGTGTCTGCGGTTTATTCTTAGTGGCTTTCAAGTCATTGGCTAGACGCAGCATTGACTACATGCGGGCCGCTGCTTCCATTGACTTTGTTGTGATATGAGAACCACACCGCACCGTCGCCGAATTGGTTGGCGGGCTGCACGCGTCGCAATCGCGGCACTGCTGCTCGGCTCCCTAGCCGCGACGGCCGGACAGCCCCTTGTCGGCCTCGCCTCCGCGCAGGCCGCCGACACTACTCCAACGACCCCGCTCGTCAGAAAGGCGGTCAGCCCGCAGGTCCCCACCTACCGCTCGGCAAGTGTCGAGGTCCCCGCGGTCTACCGCTACAACGACGTCAGCTACGAGCTGTCGGACGTCAACGGCGGCGTGATCGCCGTCAGCGGCGGCATCCCCGCCAACGAGGGCATGCACTGGGACTTCGCTGACACCACGCGCGACCGCGGCAACGTCTACGTGCGGGCCAGGCTCAACACCGGCACCGCCCTGCTCCCCACCTGGAGTGCGTGGTCGCCGCGTGCGCTCATGATGAATTGGGCGGACGTCCCGGCGGCCAAGACGCACCTCAAGATCGTCTCACTCAGCGACTCGGTCGGCTAATCGACGATGCGGATTTCTACCTTGTTGGTGCCGCCGATGAGCCCCGGCTGGGCGCCGGAGGCCACCACGAGAGCGTCGCCCACCTTGACGTTGCCGGCTGAGCGCAGGTTGCGGATGATGTGGTCGGTGGCGTCCTTCATGTCGGGCATCAGGTACGACTTGCCGCCCCAAATGATGGCCGCCTGCTGGTAGACGCGCGGATGGTCGGTCACAATGATGATGGGCATTTTGGGCCGAAGGGCGGCGATGTTGCGGGCCGTGGCCCCGGAGCTGGTTTCGGCCACGACAACCTTAGCCGGCAGCTGGCTGGCCAGCTCCACCGCCGCCACGGAAATGGCGTTGGTGGTGTCGCTGGCGGCGGCGTCGCTGCGGCGGCCGGGCACTTTGTGCAGCTCTTCGCGCTCGGTGAATAAGATGATGCGCTTCATCATTTTAACGGTGTCGACCGGGAAGAGGCCGGTGGCGGTTTCACCGGAGAGCATGACGGCGTCGGCGCCCTCAAGGACGGCCGTGGCCACATCGGAGACCTCGGCGCGGGTCGGCTGCGGCGATTGAGTCATGGATTCAAGCATTTGCGTGGCCACAATGACGGTCTTGCCCTGCTGCTTGCAGAGTTCGATGAGCCGGCGCTGCACCGAAGGCACCGATTCGGGCTTGGTCTCAATGGCCAGGTCGCCGCGGGCGACCATTACGGCGTCGGTGGCGGCCACGATGGATTCAAGGTTTTCGACGGCCGCGGCGGTCTCAATTTTGGCGATGACGCGCATATCGGAGCCGGCCTTTTTGAGGCGGGCCTTGAGGCGGATAATGTCATCGGCGGTTTGCACAAAGCTCAGGGCGAGGTAGTCGGCGTCGTTGTGCACGGCGAAGTCGATGTCGGCCAGGTCCTTGGGAGTGAGGATTTCGCCGCCCAGGTCGGTGTCGGGCAGGTTCATGCCCTGGTTGGAGGTGAGGATACCAGGCGCTAGCACTTTCGTGACAACTTGCTTGCCCTTAACCTCGGTGACCTCAACGTGGATCATCCCGTCTCTGAGGTAGATGCGCTCGCCCTTTTTGACGTGCTTGGAGATGTCGTACTGCATGGGGATAACGCCCGAGTCTTCATAGGTGGCGCCAAACTCAAACCGCATAATGTTGTCGCGCACAAACGGCACGCCGTCTTGCGGCAGGCTGCCAACGCGGATTTTCGGCCCCTGCAGGTCGGCCAGCACCGCTACCGGTTTGCCGTGCTTTTTAGTTAGGCCGCGAGCGGTGTGCACAACTTTGGCATGGGCCTCATGCGTACCATGGGATAAATTTAGGCGGAACATATTGACCCCGGCCAGTAATAACTGTTCCAGAACCTCGGGGGCGCTGGACGCGGGGCCGATGGTGGCGACAATTTTGGTACGTTTGAAGGATGCTGCGAGCATGAAAAAGAGGCCTCTCCTGAGTGGCAATTACGTAGTAAGTCTACTCCCGTTCAACAGTCTTGACTAGGGGTAGTTGCGACTGCACTGCCTGGTGGGCCAATTATTGGTTATAGGTGTAGGTGTGGCCGTTGACCGTCACGGTGGTGGTAGAGGTGTTGCTGTTGTGGGCGCCGGCGCTCTGGCTGCTTGAGTTATCCACGTTAATGGAGGTGTGGGTGGAGTTGGTGCTGGAGACGTCGCTGGATGACGAATCATTGGTGATGGTGACTGTGCTGGGCTCGGGCGAGGGCGTAAGCGTGCCGGCCGGAGAGCTGGTGGCGGCCGGGGCATGACTCGTGGTCACCCGGATGGTAGCATCGGCGCGGCGGCCGGCGCCGCCAGGCAGCGCGGCATACGCTAAGCCGCCGACCCCCAGGAGCAGCAAGGCGCTGCCCAGGAGAAGCCGGTGGCTGAAAACGAATTGGCGGAATGGTAGGATCATATAACCCCTCTTAGTTCGAGCGGACGGCTAGCCGTGGAGAATGTCGTGCAGGGTGTGCATGAGGGTCTGCTGCGCGTCATGCACGGCGCTACGGAAGTTGTTGGTGGCCTTGTGGAGGCACTGCTGCAGCTCCTGGCCGTGGTTGGGCTTGTTGCTATCGACGGCGAAGTTATTGTCGTTGTTCATGCTGTCGACGAACTTGCTCGTGTTGGTGTCCAGCGCGGCGTTCACTTGGTTGGACCGGCTGGTGAGGTCGCGGTTGAGGACGCTGCCGCTATCGCTGACGCGGGCCGGGTTAGCCATAAAGCTCTTGAGCGAGCCAATGGCGGCGGCATTGTTGTGCCATAAGCTGGTGCGGGCGTTCGCTGTTGGGCTGGCCGTTGGGTCATTAGCAGACTGGCCTAAGCAGGCATTGATGTCGCTCGTGAGCTGGTTTTGAGCATCTGATACGGCCGACTGGAACTCAGCAATGGCCGCTCTAATTTGTTCCCCCGTGCCGCCGTATCCGTCACCAGCGCCCAGTCCGCCGCGCTGGGCCTGTGCGTACCCAATGGCCCCGACGACGGCCGTGGCCGCGACAATACTTACTGCAAATATACCCTTGGTGATGAGATTTCGTGATGGTACCGTCATCGTTGCCCTCCGCGATATTGGTTCATATGATTAGCTTACCAATGTGACCCATGGTATGCCAAGCCGGTGATAGATTTATTTATCCGTTTCGCCGGATTTTCGAAGCTCAAGCACAGCTGAAATTGTGCCAATCACCAACAGCTCATACACATAAGTGGCGGCGTTTTGGGCGATGATGGCCCGGTCAAGCAGCTGGAAGAGCGGGATGGTCAGCAGCACAAAGAGGGCCGCGCCAAAACTGAGCGCTGCCGGCCAGCGGCGCCACAATGCCACCACGGCGTACATTACCACGAGCAGCTGGCCGGCCGTACTGTTGAAGGCGGCGGCGAGCGCACCGAGGGCAATGAGCGGATATTGCATCCAGCTCAAGACAGCTTTAAGGCTGCCCGGCGTGAGGCGCGGGACGGTGGTCCGGCGGGCTGAGCGGCGGGCGAGGCCACGCGCCGGCCGGGCCGGGGCGGCCGGCCGGGCCCGAGCCACGGCAGCCGGATGGGCGGTGGGTTTGCTCCCGGCCGCGCGCAGGTCGATGGGCGGTGGCTGCACCCGCGGGCGGCGGCGGGGCGGTGCAGGAATGTACTGGGGCGTGCGCGGCGCCGGCTTCGGCCCGGCGGCCCGTGGCAGCCGGATGGGCTCAGGCGTGCCCCGCCGGATGCCTTCGAGGGGCCGGCGCGGGCGCTGGGACGGCAGGTTCACTGGCTCGGTCATGGCGCCGCCTCCACCCGCCAGAGTTGCCAGCCGCCGGTCTCTTCAACGAGCGTGAGGCCGGCTTGAGTAGACAGCCAGGCGGCGTCAGCGGCCCAATCCGCTTGCTTGAGCACAGCCACGTAGTTGATGCCGAGGCGGCTGATACGGCGGCCGGCGTCGGTGGTGAGGCCGCGGTAGGCCAGCACATCGTCTTCCAGGCGCTGGGCCAGGCTGCCGGCCGCCGCGCTATTGGGCACGCCGGGCATTTCGGGGTTGGCGCTCGTAACCGTGCGGGTGGTGAAGAAATTGGGGGCCGGGTTAGCCACCACCCGTCCGGCAAAGTCGAGGTACATATATTGGTGCCAGGGCAAGATGAGGACCGGGCCCCGGTATAACAGGCGCTGGTTGAGCTGGTACCAGCTGCGGGGATAATCCACCGAGCGCAACTGGCCACCCATCCCCCACAAGGCCATGGGCACGAGGGCCAGCGGGACGAGGCGGAGGCCAAGTTCGAGCGGCTGGGTGTCGGCCCAGGGCCAGCGGCGGCGCCAGGCATCCAGGCCGAGCGCGGCCAGGCCGGCGTAGGATATCGCGAGCAGCGCGGCCCACTTTTGCGGTTCGCGGTAGCCGCGGTAGAACGGCAGGTGCTCAATGAGCCAGCGCGACGTGCCGGCACTCGGCCCCCAGGCCAGGCCGACGGCCAGCCACCAGCTGATAATGCCAATGACAATGAGGGCGAGGCCGAGGCGGTCGCGGCGGCGGATGGCCACCACCGCGCCGGTAATCACCAGGGCGCCCCAGACCGCCGCCGCCAGCCCAAACAACCAGCCGCTGCTACTGGGCAGCACGTAGCGGCCAACCGGGTCGGCCCAAAAGCCTTCAAGCAGCGCCGTGGCCAGCGGGGCGGGCAGGCCGGGCAGGTTGGCGGTGCGGAAGGCTTCGGCCTGGGCGAGGTTGAAACTGGCGATTTCACGAGCTTGGGCAGAGACGCCGGCCACCAATGGCCCCAGCCAAAACAGGTTTACTACGAGCCAGGCGCCGGCGGCCAGGCCAAGCGCCAGCCACGCCCGGCGCGTCACGCGGCCATGCAACAGCACCATGACCAGGCCGGCCAGCAGCGCCAGGCCAATGGCATGAATTGATAACCAGCCCAGCGCCACCGACCAGCCGATGAGCGCCAGCACCTGCCGGCGGGCGGGCGCTTCCAACACGCGCCAGACCGCCGCCAGCAACCAGGGCAGCAGGGCAAAGCCGGCCAGCACCAGGTATTGCCCAGCCATGAACCGGGTATACAGCCAGGGGTTGAACATGGCAAAGGTGCCGGCGAGGTACGCGGCGGGCCCTGACCAGCGCAGCTTCACCAGCCGGTGCATTCCCCATCCGGCCAGCAAGAGGAGTCCCCACAGCAGCAGTTTTTGAATGAGCAGGCTTGGCACCACCAAACTGAGGGCGTGCAGGGCCCACTCCACCAGTGTGCTGCTGGCGTTGCCGACGGCCGGGGCGGCCAGGTGCTGCGTCCAGGCCATGTCGAAGGTAAGGATGTAACCCGACCGCAGCAGGGGGCCCATCACCAAGCCGCCCACTAACAGGTAGTAGGCCGGCTCGATCCAGGACTGGCGGCGGGATGACCAGGTCATACGAGAATAATACTGGAATAATGGCGGGATGGGCGCCCCCGGCGGCCGGAGGGCCACCGGAGACGCACCGCGGAACACCGCGGCCCCAGGCCTTACTTGTAGAAGTACGGCCAGAGCCGGTGTTGGCCGTGGCTGATGATCGGCGCCAGCACGCTCGGCAGGGTGCCGTAGAGGAGCTCCGGCGGCAGCGTGCGGCGGGCCAGCCTGATTTGCCGGCCGCCTTCGCTCAGATAGGCCCGCAGCCGGCAGGACACGTTGAGCTGGCGGCCGATGGCCTGGAGGTCCCTAGCGCTCAGCCGGCGCACGCCTGGGGGCAGGGTGATAATGGTCTCTTTGCCCAAGGCCCACAGCCCCAGGAACGCCGGCCGGTAGCCGAACGGAACTTCAAACACCCGAGCACGTTTATCGCCATACAGCAGTGTTTGCAGCATCGTCGCCAGGCCGTGCTGCAGACATTCGGTGCGGCGGACAGCTTCAGCCTCATCGATATCGACCGGGTAGATCCACGTGATGACGTTGGGCCGAGGCCATTCGCAGAAGCCATTGTGGCCGACCGCCGCATGCCGCCTCAGAAATTCCTTCGTGATGGCATTAAAGCCGCTCGTGATGGCATTAGAGCCGCTGGGGTCGTCGAGCGGGCCCGACGTGAGCTGTGCCCAGGCCGTGCTACGGCCGCTTGGGACGAGCCGGCAGCCGGCACTGACGTAGCGGTGGTGGGCAAGTGCCTTGGGCACCTGGGTGTCTTGGCGCATGTCCGTCTGGGTCACCGTGACCTCCTAGTTGAGTTAGTCGGGCAGAATGGTGATGGTGATGAAGGTGCGGCCTGCCATCCAATTGAAGAGGGCTCCCAAGATGGCGGCTGCTACCTGGAACCGCGCCTCCGTGATCGTGATCTGGGTGTTGATGTAAATCCGCAGATCCGTGGACACTGCATCATCATCGATTCTCGTGATGCAGCCGGCGGCATCGTTTTGTTCCAGCAGCGTTTGCAGCGCTAAGCTCAGTCCCGTCAGGGGCAGGTTGCCGTTGAGCTCGTAGTGCACCACCTCTCCGACCCGCACCAGGCGCAGCGAGATAGCCGGCTGCACAACCTGAACCTCCATATTCGGAGGGATTTCGGTTACGGAGGTCAGGCCGCCAGGGTGCTCGTCACACAATCGTGACCCCAGCTCGCTCATCAGCATGCCGTAAATGGCATCATGCAGATCGGGACTGCGGGATGCCCAGCGGAGGATACCCACATTACCCATGACCTGCAGCGACACCGGGCCATCAAGCGGCTCGCCCAGCGACCCGGCAGCCCGTAGTACCAGCCGTCTGAGCTGGTCGGTAATGGTGCCCGCGATGTAGAGGTGGGCGCCACCGGAGTGGCCGCTGTTTGGCATGGCCTGCAGGCCGACGGCGCCTGCGAGCACCGTGAATGTGCCGGTAGTCATAAAGGGCTCCGTTCGTCGCGGTGGTTCCGGATTCGGCTGAGAATTTATAACATACAATTTCTCCCGCCTCAAGCGGGCATCCCGCAAACACGTCGAAAGTAAAAGTAAATGTATAAAAGCCGTTGGGGCTGGCCGTCCCGGGCGCGGGTCAGGCCGTCGATCGGCCTGACCTCCAGCTCTCGAGTAAACCTTCCCACGAGGAGCTGGGCAGCGGCCTCGTTGTGCTCGGGCCAGAGGGTGTTCGGGACGACCGCCTGAAGTTCCCAGCTGAAGCCGCGTTCGTCGCAAGGCCGGCAACAGACGTGGCCCGAGTCAACCGGCGTCGATAACTACCCGACGTTCATTGCCGGCTTCGGCGCACTGGGCTTCGAGGTGCTCATCCGACCTGGCTGGTTCGCACATTTCAAGGTCGGGCTGCCGGACAAGGAGTTGTGCGACGGGTGTGTTCCCATCGATGAGCTCACGAGTACTGTGCCGGCGTTCAACACGCAACATCCCCTCAACGTGCTGGACTGCGACCTGCAGCCGCACCTGCCTCGCCGGACGCACAACCTGCTGCTCAGCATGATCTGAAGAGCTGAACCTCAGCTCAGGTGGTGGAAGCACTCCCGCTGCGGATTCACGTCCGCGGCGGGGCCACCCCAGAATCTACAACGCTTGCGTTGCTGGTTCTGGGGTGGTTTTAGTTGGCGGGAGTGTTGACGGTAGCGGTGTGGGCGCGGGCGTGGGCGCGGGTGTGGGCGTGGGCCGCCGCACAGACAAATTATAATTTTGAACCGTGACGGCATTTGTGCGGTAGAGGCCATACGTATGATGGGTGGACAGTGCCAGGGCCGCCACCAAGCCAAAGAACAGCCCCAAGCGAATGGTGCGCGGCGGCCGTCGGCGCTGCACCTGTAATTGGGTGGCGGGAGCTACGGGCGGCCGGGCCGGCGGGAGTGCGGATTCGGCGGCCGGCGGAGCCGCGGGTTTGGCAGCCGGCGGGGGCGCCGGTTTGGGCTGTTGCAGCGCCCGGCGCAGCCGCCGGCCCTCATCCCATATCACCCACAATCCCGGGATAACCACCAGCAGGGCCAGGCCGTAGGGCGTTTTGATCAGCTCCACGACGTGCCCCACGTACGGCACGTGCCAGCGCACCTGGCCCACCACCGCCCCGCTGGCAATGCGCGGGTCGGGCTGGCTGTTGGCGTCGCCCTTGGTGGTAAAAAAGGTTATGCCGGCTTGCGTTTCGCACTTGATGACCCGGTGGGTGATGGTGCGGCGCAAGTTACGCGGGTCTTTGTAGGTGACGATATCGCCCACCTGAATATCACCAGGCGGCACGGATTGAATAATAACGAGGGAGCCCGTCGGGATCGCGGGCGCCATGCTGCCGGTGATCACCGTCCGGGCGCTCAGGCCAGAGAACGGCAGCATGAATACGACGAGCGCCAGGGCGCACATCACATACAAGCTCGTGATCACGATTTTTAGGCAGCGGGCAAGACGCACTGGCGGGCTCCAGTTAACGGGCGGGGACTACCGCGTTGGGACCGGGGTGGGCACCGGCGTCGGGGTCGGGGTCACGACGGGCGTGGCCGTGGGCACCGGCGTAGGTGTGGCGTCGGGCACCGTGGCCGTGCCAGTAAACAGCAGGTCGAGCGAGTGGACACTGGCCGACGTGCCCGTGAGAGCGCCCAAATCAATCTTGAACGACACAAGATAGTTACCGTCGACCGCGCTGGCGCTGCTGCCCGTGGCGTTCGGCCCAATGGTCAGGCCGGTGGGCTGGTCGCCGCTCATGAGGTCGGCCAAAGTCGCAGCACCAGTTTGCACGTTGTCCTTATTGTAGAAGTAGACATGCACTTTGGTGGTGTCGCCGATGCCGGTCAAGGACGGGTTGTTGGCCTTGGCCGTGAGGTTAAAGCTATTCGCGCTGAGGTTTTTCAGGTAGAACGGCTTATGCTCACTTTCGGTGCCGGGCACGAGGGTGATGTTGTGGATCTGCACGCTGCCGCCCGGGTTGGTGGTGTGCGTGGCGTCGTAACCGGCGCCATCAAAGTCGTAGATGCGCAACACATCGTTGGAGACGTTAAGGTTGATATCTTGGGCCGCGACGGTGTTTGTGTTGAACGTTGCTGCATAAGTGGCAGCAGCGATGATGGCCGCGGTGGCACCGATAACGGAGACGCCACGCGCAATAGCTAATGCACGCACAGTCATAGAACCTCACCTCTTAATGATAGTTAAAGCTTAACCAGTCAAAATGGCTTGGGCAATAACCAAGATCACACTGGCCGGCGCGGCTCAGCGGATGAGGCGGTTGTGGCGCTGTAATTGCAGCCGAGCGGCTAACTGCAGCAATTTTTGCCGGCGGTGACGGCGGAAGTCATCCACAGCCAGCCCCAGCGTTAAGAGACAGGCCACTAGTGTGATTGCGCTGATGGTCAGACCCAAGACCAACCATTTTTGCGGCCCAAAGGTGGCGATGAGCTCAATGTCGTAGCTGCCGTCGGGGTTTTTGTGGCAATTACCCTGCTGTTTACAGATTTGCGCCGGGTCGATATACCAGCCATTCTCAAAATTGTTTAGATTCAGATGGTTACTCTCGGGCACTTTAACGGCGTACTTGTGGGCCAGGCGCAGTTCCCACTTGGGGTGGTACGCTTCCGCCAGCGCCAAAAAGAATGGCTTGGTGGCGCCGCTAATATGAATTTTCTTGCGAGTGGCGGAGTCTTGGCTCCACGAAACTTTGGCCGGCGCCGCCAGCGCCACATCGGGCGGCGCCACGCTGTAGAAGTGCCCCAGCAGGTCTGGCAGCTGGGAGACGCGCACGTTATCGTAGTGGTTAACCTGCGTTTTGCCGCCGTTTTCGGCAAAGGCGTACAAGGTTAAGTAGGCCGAGGTGGCGCCGGCCGGCACTTTGATGTCGGTTTTGTAGTTGTGCCAACCGCCACCGTTGATGGGAATCTGTTTTGATACGACTGTCGCGTCCGCATCGTTGAATTCCACCGAATACCCCGCGTTTGAGGCGTTGGCCGACTGGTAGTCAAAACTCAGATACAGTAAATTATCTCCGGCCAGGCCGGTAAACTGCGTATTGGTACAGGCGATGTGACGCTGGGCCGCCAGCTCCAGCGCCTGCTGCCCGTCGCTGGCCTGGCCGCTCAGCCGCATACTGATGGCGGGCTGGTCGTCGTAGGCGTCACAGTCCCCCACCTTCTGATGCCACAGGCCCTGTTCGAACGAGGGGTTATTGACCAAGTTGGTGAAGTCATAGCCGGGGTTGGTATAGGTGATGCCGCCGGTGGCCGGCCGGGCCACATATGTGTGCTGCGCCGGCAGTGTGGCCCGCGCTTCCAGCGTGAGTGGCCGCAGCGCCGCCGCCCCGTAGCTGACGTACGGCACCACGCCCGGCCGGCTGGAAGGACGGGCGTAAAAACGCACCCGCACCTGGCTGGCCCCGGCCGGCGGCGTCACCAGCACATTCGCCGTATGCCAGCTGTCATTGGTGACGGGCACATCTTTGACGATGCTGGTCTTGCCCGGGTCATTATACTCCAAGCGGTAGCCGGCCTCGGTGCCCGCGGCCACTTGGTACTGAAAACTCAGCACATACGGCCGCCCCGGCACGACGCCGGCGGGCGCCGGCCCCGTGCAGGCCAGGTGCCGGCGCGATGACAGCTTGACGGCCGTGCCCGGCCCACCCTGCGCCGCGGGAAACGCTTGCTGCATGGCGATAGCGGGACGGTTGTCATAGTTATTACAATCCTCAACCTGCTGGCGCCATAAACCCTGCTGCATATCGCCGTTTTCCAAGACATCAGACTGGCTTGCGCTATACAGCACTACACTGCCTTCAATCGCCCCCAAGCTGTGGCTCTGGCCATCCGTCTGCACCGGGGTCAATGTGTCGTTATTGAGCAGATATTTTGGCTCTGGTCCGCTAAAGCCGAGGCTGGTTTTGCGGCCGCTCGTGTCTGGGCCCAGGGATCCGGCCTGGCCTGTGCTGGTGAGCACCAGCGCCTCGGCGGTAGTTTGGTAGGCGGTAGTGGTGTAGCCTGTATCAAAGTAGGTGGTGAGGTTGGTGGCCGCGCCGGCCGCTGGGCTGGCGCTGATGGCGCCGTGGCTAAAAGACCGGTCTTCCAGGTTGGCGAACACATCACTGACGGCCGTGGCGCCCTGGACGTGCCGGTCATGCACCACAAAATTCACTTCGCCCTGGCCGAGCTGCTGCCGGGCGAAGCTGACCGCATGCTCCAACTGGTCGATGGTGGGGACGTTGATGAGGCTCGTAAAGGCGCTGACGTACGGCCGGGCCGTCGGGTTGGTGTAGATGTCAAACCCAGCCGGGGCGGACGGGCTCTTCACGAGGAACGGCACGTGGTCTAAGAGGTTGGTAAACCGGTTACGGTCGTCACCATAGTTGGCGTAGAAGTCGTCATCATTGGCGGCATCGCGCGGCGGCACCACCACGTGCCCGATCGACCCGGCGTCAAACAACAGCTGGGCATAGTTTTTGGAGAAAATGTCACCGAGCAGCCGCTCAGAAGTCACGTTCCGGTCGTCTAACTCGTTCTGGAGGAAACCGGCCCAACTGGTTTGCGCAACGTCGATGACCGACACCCGCGGATGCCTGGCGGTATCAATCCCCCAGCGCGATTCGCGGGGCATCCAAAAGATGCGCGAGAAGTTTGCCGTATCAAGCAACTGGTTCAGCGCGGCGTAACCAGACGGCGGGTGGCGCGGCGTAAAGGTGGTCGCGATGCTGCCAGACAGCACGGGCCAGACGTTGGGCAAGAACAGCAGCGCCAACGCCAGGCCAAAGGCTGCCTGCATATAAACCCGGTAAACCCGGGGCAATAATTTCTCTTTGGCATACATGAATAATGCCGGTATCAGCACCGTATATGACAACGCGATGAGAGCGTAAAACTTGCTCGCCTCGCGGAAAGCGCTAAAGCCTGGCAGATGCGTAAACAGCCAGAAGTAGGCTCCCGGCAACGGTTCTCCCTCCTGCTTGGTGAGGAACAGCCCGACGAGGCCGATAATTGTGAAGACTGTGACGTAGCGATTCTTTCTGGCGAGGAGGGCGCCAAAAAACGCCGCGACCGGAATTAACCAGAAATAGAGTGGAATGGGCTGAACAATAAACGGGGTCGGCTTGGCGCCGGACCAGTACGGGTGAAACAACACCAGCGCCTGGCTCAGGTTGAAGTATTGGCTGCCAAACAAGCCCCGGCTGAGCACGCCATCCCCCACCCCGGCGCCAACCGAGGCCAGGCCAAACACCCAGTAAAAATTGAGGAGCAAAAATATGGTGAGGGGCGCGCATAAGATGAAACTTTGCTCGCGCCAAAAGCTCCAGGCGCGTAATGCCGGCCGGCCCGATACCAGCAGCAACACCCAGAGCCCGAGCTGCAGAGCCAGCGTAATGTAGCCGGCCCTGGGCTCGTAGGCGGCGCAGAGCGCCAGCGCCAGGCCATTGGTGAGCATCCACATTTTGGTGGGATTGGCTTCGAGCTTTAAAAAGCTAAAGATCACAAACGGCAAGACGGCGTAGGCACCGGCCAGGGTCAAGTGCCCGGTTTGGAGCGTCAGAAAATAGGTATTAGTGCAAAATATCACCGCGCCCAACGCCGCCGCGGCCCGGTTCTTAAAATGAACTTAACCAGTAAATATGACCCAACCGGCGCCAAGAAAATGGCCGGCCAAAGGTGGATGAGCCGCTCGGCCACAGCGTACGAGACGTGCAGCGGCCCCATCAGGAGGCCATACAGCGCATAGGTCGGCGCCTGG
>DATDME010000056.1:0-5381 GCA_036518915.1 Candidatus Saccharimonadia bacterium
CGCCGAATCCGGCCGTCGCCCCCACGGGCGACGGCCGGCTGCACCATTGATAATGTTCTAAATTCAGCGACTTCACGTTCGTCACGCGTTCCCAGCCTTCGGTCGTATTACCCACGCCGTAACGCCAACATCCTAATTGCATATTCGCTTTTTGTTTGGTATGATTTATATATGCCGCCATCTACAATCGATGTAAAGAGGGGAATACGGATGAGCTTAACGGCTGATGATCTGCATCAGATCAGAACAATCGTGCACGAAATAGTAACAGACGAAGTCAGTGGCAGCGAAGCACGCCTGCATCAGCAAATTGTCACATTGGGTGACCGGCTCGACGCCCGCATCGACGAAACTCACACCCGCATTGATGCTCTGCGTATCGAAGTCACCCGCGATATTGACCACCTCGCCCGCACGGTAGCCACGCTAACCCCGGGGCAAGCCAATGGCTAAGCATCCAGAATACGAATACCTCGGCCTAATCGCCGACATATTAAAGAACGGTCAGAGCAAGCCATCGCGCGGCATTCATGGCCTTAAAAGCGTCTTCGGCCGGCAGGTACATTTCGACCTCCGCTACGGCCTCCCGCTCCTTACCACCAAAAAAATGCCTTTCAAGCTACTCCTCCACGAACTCCTCTGGTTTATTTCCGGCAGTTCCGACGTCACCTACCTCCACGAGCACAAAATCCACTACTGGGACGGCTTCCTCCACGAGGGTTCCAATGATCTCGGCCGCATTTATGGCGTGCAATGGCGCCACTGGCAGCGCCCCGACGGCACCGAGTTCGACCAGCTCCAATGGGCCATCGATGAGCTCAAGAATAACCCCAACTCTAAAGGCATCATCGTCAACGCCTGGAACGCCGGCGAGCTCGAGGAAATGCGCCTGCCACCCTGCCATACCATGTTCCAGTTCGACCTCACCAAAGGCAAGCTCCGCCTGCATCTTTACCAGCGGTCGTGGGATGTCTTCCTCGGCGCGCCTTTCAACATCGCCCAGTACGCCATGCTACTCTACATGGTGGCCTACCTGGTTGACGCCGAACCCCGCGAGCTCATCATTTCCGCCGGCAACGCCCACCTGTACCAAAACCACCGCGAGGCCGCTAAAGAGCAGCTCCAGCGCAAGCCCAAGCCCTTCCCGCGTCTTAAAATCGTCGGTGATGTGAAGTCAATTGATGATTTCCGCGAAGAAAACTTCGTCCTCGAAGGCTACGACCCGCACCCGCCGATAAAAACCGATTTGGTGATTGTATGACAAGTTTTCCCGCTTCTGGCTCGCTCCGCGAGCTGCAGACCTACATTTGGGAGATGAACAAAACCCGAGGCTTCAACTTAGAGGACCCGAGCAAAAAACTTGTCATGCTCATGGAAGAGATGGGCGAACTCGCCAAAGCTACCCGCAAAGTGGCCGGCATGAAGTTCACCGACACCACAAAGCAGACCGATCTCGCCGAAGAATTGGCCGACGTCCAGATTGTTTTACTGGGATTGGCGAGCCTGATGGGCATCGATATGTTTGATGCCGTTGCCGCCAAGGAAACCAAGAACCGCCAGCGAATCTGGAAGTAGCTTATTCCTGGTCAAACGAGTAGTACACCAGGCGGAAGCGAGCGGCAAATGCCGTAACCTCTTCGGCGCAAGCTTCGCCCCTCAGGCTGGCACCCAAAAAGGCCGCAATTTGCTTCATCTCTGGTTCCTTCATTCCGCGCCGGGTAATTTCCTGCGTACCGAGCCGGATGAATTCGCCTCGTTGTAGAATGCCTGGGTTATCAAAGTTCACATTGATGCGGTTTCGGAAAAACTGCGGATACAGCGTCTTGGAATTACTGGCTACCGATAAGTGCACCTGATGGTTTTCCGAATACCGTCCTGTATTCCCGCGGAAAACCTTATGGCCCAACTGCTCCAGCTCGGCCCCCAGAGCGTTGGAGTTGGCCACAATTTGCCGCGCGTAATCGTGGCCAAACTCCTGCATCTCCAGGATCGTCACCGCTAAGGCGATGACACCCGCGGTATGAGGGCTCGAATACAAGCAGGCGTTAATAATGCCGTTCGCCCGCCGGCCGAGCTCACCATCCCGGAACGCAATCATGCCTTTTTGCGGACCCGGCAGGGTCTTGTGCGTATTGGCGCAAATCAAATCCACGCCCTCTGCCAGCGGCGACTGGAATTGTCCGCCCATGATGAGCCCCATAGTATGGCTAGCGTCATAAATAATTACGGCTGCCTCGCCGAGCGCCGCTCGTAGCTCCCGGATGTTGTGCGGATTTAGATAGTATGAGACATCCAGATACAACGCTTTTGCTTTAACATCGTGAAAGATCTTGGCCAACGCTTCGGCCTGAAACGACGAAGACTCAAAGTCATACTCGGTACTAACATGCCGCCGGCCAATGCGCTCAACAATGCCCTGGGTCGCAAAGTGGCCGCCATGATCATGGTGAACCGTCATGACGGTATCACCCGGTTCAGTCGTTGAGAGCAGGGCGCACATCATGGCGTGCACCCCCGATAGGCAATTGAGATTTACAATCGCCGCGTTGAGCATATCTTGGGCAGCCGCTTCCGCCGCCGCCACGAGCTTAGCCACACCGGGCAGGCCTAGCGTCGTAAACGAACCCGAATATATGATGCCATCGGCATCCCCGCCACCCAAAAAATATCGGTCAGCCAACGGGGAATTCACGAATGTACGCGCCGTTTTTGACACCAACGGCTCGTTAGATGTGAGATGTAAGAACTCAGCATCAATCTGTTCGTCGGCCAGAATGTTGCGGAAGTATGCTTGGATGTCCATGGTCTTGTATTCTAGCACCATGCCAAGCGATTCCGACAGCTTTAACTGGCTCCCGCCAGACAGTCTGGCCGCCACCCAGCGCCTGCTAGGCTGCGAGCTTGAGCGCGAGCTCGGCGGCCAGGTGCTCCGCGTGCGCATCGTCGAAACCGAAGCTTACGATCAATCTGACCCCGCCAGCCACAGCTTCCGCGGCCATACCCCGCGCACCAGCGTGATGTTTGGGCCGGCCGGACACCTGTACGTATATTTCACCTACGGAATGCACTACTGTTGCAACATCGTGGTCGGCCCGGCCGGACATGGCGCCGCCGTTTTGCTGCGCGCCGCCGAACCGCTTGAAGGCGAACTCACCATGGCCGGCTTGCGGCCAGGCGCACGCGGTGTAAACCTCACCAACGGTCCGGCCAAACTCTGTCAAGCACTGGCCATCACCCGCGAGCTCAACGGCCAAGACCTCGCCGTGCCACCCCTGCGCCTCATCCAGCGACCCGCCCTGGAACCTGCCGCCATCACCCAAACCACCCGCATTGGCATTAAGCACGCCACCGACCGGCCCTGGCGGTTATATATTACAGACAATCCCTATATCAGCCGCCGATAAGCAGCCAGATGCTCCTCGGCCATGCGCCCAGCCGTAAACCGAACCTCAAAATCAGCCCGGCAAGCCGCCCGGTCAAGCCCGCCAACCCGTGCCAGCGCCGTAGGCAGACCGTCGGCGTCTGGCACCACAAACCCAGTTACGCCATCTTGCACCACCTCGCCAATAGCACCGTTATCCAGCCCGACCACCGGCGTCCCACAAGCCAACGCCTCCAGCTGAACCAACCCAAACGGCTCGGCAAAGGTCGAGGGAATAATTAAAGCCCGGGCGTTGGCCAGCAACTCGCGTTTAGCGGCCAGATCGTCCACAAAACCCACATATTCCACCTCATGGTCGTCCAGTTCAGGCACAATGCGCTCTTGCCAATATGCGTCCTTGCCACCGCTGTAATGTTTGCCGGCAATTTTTAACCGTAGCCGGTCTGAGATCTGGCGCGAGTTATACGCCCGCACCGCTCCAATCGCCAAATGCACACCCTTGGGCTCAACAATCCGGCCCAGGTATAGCACATAATCATCCGCCGGCTCCGCCACGGGGGAGTAAGCGGCAGGGTCTAAGCCATGATAAATATTGGCCGCCCAATTCGTTTCCGCCGGCATGCCCACCCGCTGCGCCATCGAAATGGAAATCCAGTTGCGGCCGGCGTACCGCGGCATCAGCGCTCGGTAGCGCACCAAAAAGTTGAACGGATCATGGTGCGTGAACACCACCGGCCGCCGGCAGAACTCCGCCGTGACCAGTCCGAGCTCTTCCTCGTTGGTATAGACGTGCACCACATCAAGCCGGCCGGCATTGGCATCGGCATACGCCCGCGCCACCAACTCCGCCTGCACCTGCCGCGCCAGCGTAATAAACGTCAGCGGATGTTTTTTCAATAAATCTAAATAATCATCATCGCGGGCGGCCAGCTCCGCCTCAAACCCCGATAAATCGGCCGTCACGTTGCGCACCGGGGTATCCACCGGTCCAGGCGTGTACAACACCACCTCGGCACCCAATTTTTCAAGCTCAGCCGCTAAGCCAAGTGCCAAAACCGCGGGCGAAAAAATCACCCGCGGTAGGATGTCCCGGTGCATAAATATATGCGGGACGACTAAGCCAATGCGCAGCTTACTTGTTTTCGGCCGGCTTGCCATCCACCGCCTCGTCTTGGTCGTCCTCGTCCAAAAAACTCAAGTCAAGCTCGCCGCCGTCTAACTCCTCGTCGCCATAATAGCCATCGGTATCGCCATAGTAACCATCCGGATCGCGCTGCACTTCATCTGTCGCCATGTATCTGGGTCCCATTACAATCTAGACTCTATGATACACATCGCTTCTCGTAATAAAATAGGCGCATGCGGATTGTCCTCATTGCTGCCCAAAGCGCCGATGGCTTCATTGCCCAAACCAATGACCAACTGGTCAACTGGTCGTCTCAGGCCGATAAGGCCCTGTTCGTCCGCGTCACCAAGGAGCTGGGCACGCTGGTGATGGGCGCCCGTACCCTTGCGACGATTGGCCGCGCCCTACCCGGCCGGCATACCATAGTTATGACGCATCACCCCGAGCGCATGATCGTGCCGAAAGTTGAAACCACCGCCGAAACTCCCGCCGAATTAGTGGCTCGCCTGGAAGCCGCCGGCACCCCGGGGCTAGCCGTCTGCGGCGGCGCCGAAATTTACACCCAGTTTATGCAGGCCGGCCTCGTTCAAGAACTTTACCTCGTCACCGAGCCATTGGTATTTGGCCAAGGGCTGACCCTGTTCAATCAACCCATCGTCCAACGGTTTGAGCTCCTCGATAGTGAAGCCAAAGAGGGGAGCGTGATTAACCATTACCGGGTCAAAACCGAGGAGACCGCAGAATGAAAAACCGTCTATAGCCGCCTGGCCATCCGGGATGGCGAATCTGATATTATAGAGCCATAACCCGAGCAATCCCGTGCGCCACCCGTAAGTCTCAAATAGTTGCCCATCACACCACCTAACCAAGGAT
>DATDME010000057.1:0-5208 GCA_036518915.1 Candidatus Saccharimonadia bacterium
TCGTCCTGGCCGGCAAGCTCACCTGCGTGTCGGAGCTTGATGAACCGCTGTTGCGCGCCATAGCAGCTCGGTAACCAATCAGCCAACCAGACGGAGGCGAGGGGGACTGCATGATGCTGTCCCCCTCAAATCCCGCACTCATTTCCGGGGCCTTGGGCCCCAACCGCGATTATCAAGTCTTCTACTCACTAACCGCAAGCGTTATACTAAGCGTACCGTGGAGAATCACAGCGCTCGCACCGCCCGCCGACTGGCCCTCATCGTCTTTGGCCTGGCTGCCCTTGGCACCGCCGGGTTCATGCAGTTTGGGCATTTGTCGTTCTGGGAGTCGGCCTACGAAACCGTTATTATCTTGCTGACCCATTTTGACCATCACGGGTTTACGGACACCCCCTCGCGGATTCTGGTCATTGTCCTGATATTTGCCAGCTTGGCCGTGGTGGCCTATTTGCTCAAATTGTTAGCCGACTATATGATGGGTTTATCCAGCAACGTAAGAAGACTGCGCGTGAAGAAAAAAGTCGACAAACTGCAAAACCACTACATCATCTGCGGGCTCGGCCGGGTTGGCGCACAAGTGGCCGGCGAAATGTACCACGAAAATGTACCGTTCGTGGGGCTAGATCGTGACCAGGCCAAAGTCGATGAAGCCATCGAGAAGGGCTACAACGCGCTGGCGCTTGATAGCACCGCCGAAAACGCCCTGGAAGCCGTGGGGATTGACCGAGCCGCCGGTTTAGTGGCTTGCCTGGGCGAAGATTCGCTAAACCTATTTGTGGTGCTGGCCGCCCGCTCGCTGAACCCCGACCTCTACATTGTGGCCCGCGCCAACCGGCCCGAAAATGAACTAAAGCTCAAGCGGGCCGGCGCCAACCGCGTCGCCATGCCGTACCAAATTGGCGGCTACCACATGGCCAGCATGGCCCTGCGGCCCAACGTCGTTGACTACATGGACATCATGGCCAAAAACGGCACCAGCGAACTAGAGGTCGAAGAGATGGTGGTAGGGGAGAGCTCCAAATTAGCCGGCCACCATCTCGGCAAAGCCTTGGCCGAGGGCGAAATTGGCGCCACCGTCATCGCCATCAATGGCGTGGACGGCACCAGCCGCGTCCGGCCCACCGGCAAAGAAATCATTTACCCCGGAGACCGCCTCATCATCCTGGGCGCCAAGCGCGACCTCACCTCAGCCTCGGAGCTCATCCGGTGACCCAGCACATCACAGTGGATCCCACGGCCGCCCGCGAGCGGCTCGATCTGTTTTTGGCCACCACCACCGGCCAAACCCGCAGCCAACTCAAACGGCTGATTGAAACCGGAGCCGTGCAGGTTAACCGCCGGCCCGCCACCCCGCGCTACCTCGTGAAGCCGGGCGATGCCATCACGCTGGAGCTACCCGCCGAACCGGCCACACGCCGGCCCGCCGCACCGCAGTTACGCGTCATCTACCAAGACGACGACCTAGTGATCATTGATAAGCCAGCCGGACTCGTGGTGCACCCCGGTGCCGGCACTGCCCCCGGCCAAAGCACCGTGGCAGACTTCGCCCGCACCGTCTCCAGCGACCCCGACGCCGAGCGCCCCGGCATCGTCCACCGCCTCGACCGCGACACCTCGGGCCTGCTCATCATCGCCCGTACCGCCGAAGCCAAGCACTTCTTGCATCAGGCCCTGGCCAAGCGGCAGATTCACAAGACCTACACCGCGCTCGTCACTGGCCGCATCGAACCGGCTGCCGCCACCATTGATCTGCCGCTTGGCCGCGATGCCCGCCGCCCGCTGCAGCAGGCCGTGGTACCGGGCGGCCGCCCTGCCCAAACCGTCTACCGCACCATCGCCACCTATCCCGGCTATACGCTGGTGGAGGCCCAACCGTTAACCGGCCGCACCCACCAGCTGCGGGTCCATTTTGCCGCCGCCGGGCATCCCATTGTGGGTGACGCCACCTACGGCCAGCCGGCGCCCACTGGCCTGCGCCGGCAGTTCCTACACGCCACGCGGCTTGAGTTTACCGGCCCGCACGGCCAACCCATCCGCGCCGTTAGCCCCCTGGCGCCCGATCTGCAAGACTATCTTTCCCGGCTCACCAATCTTGTATAATCTGATAGTATGACCCCGGAGTTTCCCACCTCAAACCAGAGCCTCGTCCTACAGGCCAGCGACGAGCCGGCCGCCCTGGCCGCCGTCACCGCCGCCGCCCGGGTGCGTAACTGCCGCGGCCAAGATCCTGAGCAGCACTGCGCCAGCTGCCGGCGGTTTGCCTCGGGCAACCAAACAGCTATTCGGGTCCTCACGCCCGAGGACAAAGCCAGCCTGGGCATTGAGCCGGTGCGCGTGGAGCTCCGTCAGCTCACTATGGCGGTGCCGCGCCAGCACGACGTACGGTATTTGGTTATTACGCCAGCGCACCTCCTGACTCCGCCCGCCCAAAATGCCCTGCTCAAAACGTTGGAGGAACCGCCCGCCCAAACCGTCATCGTGCTCATTACACCGCATCCCGAGCAGCTGCTTGAGACTGTGCGTTCCCGCTGCCGGTTGCTGGTGCTCGGCCACGCCACCGCCAGTGATTCCACCGCCGCCGAGGCCTTCCGCCGCGCCACGCCCTTTGAGCGGCTGCTGCTGGCCAAGCAGCTGGTGGACACCAAGACCGATCTGGCCGCTTTCGGCCGTGAACTCCACCGGCTGTGTTTAATGGATGCCGCCACCACGCCGGCCGCTGCACTGCGCCAGTCCATGGCTGCCCTAGAACAGTTCCGCCGGCACCAAGCCGCCGGGGTATCTGCCCGTGCCGCATTAGAAGTTTTAGGGGTACAATTCTAACCATGGAATTACTCATTATTGCCGGCGCGTTTGTGGTTTTACGTTACCAGTTACGGCGGCTGAGCACCACCAACCACGCCACCAGCCTCGCGCCCGAGCGAGTCTCGCCCCGGCTGGTGCAGCTCTCGGAATACGCCGATCGCCTCTATGCCGAGCGCAAGTGGCTGGCGGCTGAAAAAGCCTATCTGAGCGTCCTCAAACTCGACCACAACAACATCACCGCCTACTCGCACCTCGGCGTCATATATTCCACCCAAAAGAATATGTCCGATGCTATCGAGTGTTTTCAGATTGCCACCCGTTTGCGGCCGTCCGCTACCACCTATCAAAACCTGGCCCTAGCCTTCTATGACAACCGCAATTACATGAAGTCCATCGCCGCCTACGAAAAAGCCGTGATGTTTGAACCGACAGCCAGCCGCTACCTGGGCCTCGCCAAAGCCCACCGCAAACTCGCCAACCTCGGCGCCGCCCTGGAGGCTATCGACAAAGCTATTGCCCTCGATCCCGCCGCCAAACTAACCAGCTTCCGCCACGAGCTCGAAGCCGACCACAAGGCCGGAGCTTGAATATTTGAGGCTAACCGGCTACGATATCCGGGTTACGGCCGCCGGAACATGCCGACGTAGCTCAACGGTAGAGCAACTGTTTTGTAAACAGTAGGTTGCGGGTTCGAATCCTGTCGTCGGCTCCAGTGGCTCCAGTGGACTGATTTCGCTTATGGCCCAAAACCCCGTATAGTGACTACATGGACCAACTCCAAACCACTGCCGGTTTTCATCATCCGTATACCCGCCAGCTCCACGCCATTATTTCTACTCCCGACGTCCACGCCAACCATCTGGTGCTAGCCGCCGCCAACGCCATTATGCTGCATGAGCCGCACCTGTTTGAGGCCGTGCGCCAACGCGCCCAGCAAGTTAACGCTATCAACCCCGCCGGCACCGATGATGAGCATATCCTCAGCTACATCTTTAGCGTCAGCCGGCCGTTCAATCTTATCCATCACCGGGTAACCACACACGGCTGGCCGGTATCCTTCAATGAGTTCCGCGCGCTACGGCCCACCCGTGACGCCATCCGATCCATCAACGCCCTGCACAAGCAGTTTGATCCCAAGAGTTTTAATTTTAATGTTGTGCCCCGCGAAGCGTTTTGGCGCGGAACCTTCCGCCACCGCCGGGTCAGCTTGTTCTACAATAAATTTCCAATTGAGCGTTACCACAGCCTGATTGTGCCCGATCCCGAAGCCCGCCAAGAACAATTCCTCGAACCCGCCGACCACGCTCTGGCCTGGGACGCCCAGGCGGTGCTCTCCCGCCACCAGCCCCGCCTGGTAATCGCCTACAACGCGCACGGAGCCGGGGAGTCGGTCAACCATCTGCACTTCCAAATTGTGCCCTCCACCTCGGACCTACCCTTGATGCGCAAATCCGTCCAAGAGCATTACCCCATACCGGTCGCTGAGTTTAGCTCACCGGAGGCCGCTTGGCGCCACATCCACCGACTGCAGAGCGAAAACCGGGCCTTCAACGCCGTCTACCTGCCTGGCCGGGCCCTCATCATTGAGCGGGCCTTCCAGGGCCACTACCAAACCCCCTCGTGGACCAATGGTTTTGGCTGGTACGAGCTGATGGGCGGCATCCTCACCCTCGACGAGCGAGCCTACCGCAGCTTGACCGACGACCAGATTGCCGCCGTCTTCGCCGATATTACACCCCGATAATCCTTGATCCGCAAGGCCAAACCGTATACAATACGCTAGTTACAAATCGCGCCGGGTTACTCAAGTGGCCAACGAGGGCTGACTGTAAATCAGCTGGCATTAGCCTTCGGGAGTTCGAATCTCTCACCCGGCACCAAGATAAAAGCCTCACCGCAAGGTGGGGTTTTTATCTTGAAGGCGCATATGAGAACTCCCGAAGCCGCTGGAGTTCGGCGGACGAGGAGCGCAGGGGACAGGGAGCTTGCTCACCTGATTCCCGAGCACCACAGGGAGGGTGCGCAGCACCAATCTCTCACCCGGCACCATTAAAATAACCTTACCTCCGGGTGGGGTTATTTTAATGAAAATCGGATTTGTTTCCCAATAAGGAACCAAAACCCAAAGGCTAGTCACCAGCCCTCCGCCCCGCATGACAGCCCCGCATGACACCATTGCCAATCGCCCCTGAATATGCTATCGTTTCAGGGTTGGAATGATTCCAAGGTTCGCACATTGACGCAGTACGAGGAATGACCGAAGCCCGCAAAGGAGCCGTGCTAGACGCACGGTGACTGCGGACTGGAGGGAATGACAACGTAATGTGGCAATGTGCGGAGCTTGGTTGTAGGCCCAAGTAGCTCAGTGGCAGAGCACTTCCATGGTAAGGAAGGGGTCGTGGGTTC
>DATDME010000058.1:0-17114 GCA_036518915.1 Candidatus Saccharimonadia bacterium
GGTCGGACCGAGTAAGCTGTATCCGGTGATACAGCGAACGAGGAGTGATCGATCCTGAACTCACGAGCACGGTGAGGGCACACGTTTTGTTTTGGGATGGCTATATACCCCGCAGCAACAGGCGACAATCGCTGCCAGCCAAGCGGCCAGCGCCCCGCCCACCAGCCCAGCACCACCGGCCCTGATCACTGATCAGGGCACCCAGCAGGCCATGACGGCCTGGGCGGGCAAGCTGCCGAAGGCCTGCGAGGACCTGACGGCAACGCCGCGGATCACCATTCCGCGGCAGCCCGGCCAGACGTCCGCTCAAATCGAAAGGCGCCTCGCTCAATCCTTCCCGACGGACTGGCTGCGCTTCTTGCAAGCGCAAGCGCCCAACGCGCCGTGGCAGACCGGCTGGCGCCAGCTCGTCATGCAGCTGCGGCACAGCTCCGTCACGCTGAGCCTGGCGCAACTGCACGATACCGGGGCGATCTTCCTCTGCCCCGATCCTCACAGTAATTCGGGGGTCAAGACAGTAGTGTGGCAGAATACCGCCACCATCGCCCCCCAACCCGAAGGCCCCGAGGTCTTCGGCATCACACTGTGGTCGCCGGACGGGCGCAACCAGGTCAGCCCTGGAAAGCTCACCGTCTACCAGCGCCCGCTGGTTGCCAGCGAGGTGACCAACAGCAACCCGCACCTCAATGAGGTGCTACTGGCCGCCACATCACCCTCACCGGCCGGCCCGCGGCTGGTCGTCGGGTTCACGCCCTCCGGGGCGACCGCCATGCCGTGCGTACCGTACGCGTCAGCGGTCCCCGTCACCGCCGACGTGCCAACGAAATACCAGTGCCGCATCCGACAATAGTGCGGCAACCCGCCTCAACGAGCAACGCGCTCCGACCCGGTCATCCCGACCGGCCACCGGAGCGCTTTGCCATTGGTCGCGCCATCTGATAGCCTTGAAACATAAACGCTTTCGTGTTATAATAACAGTTGACTCAGCCGGTCATCTCACTCAAAGAGGAGGTGGTGACCATGCTGCGGTCACCCAAGCTCAACCCCACTGGCGGCCGCCTGGTCGCGCTCCTGGCATACGTGCTCAGTAGCGCGCTCAGCTTGAGCGCCTGCGTCGAACAACCGTACCACCGTCCGTACGTCTATGTGTACGGCACGACCACGGTCACGGCGCCCGCCGCCGAGCCCGCCCCGGCGACGACGACAACCGCTTCGCCGCGCGCACCGACAACCCACACCGCCAACCACCCCCAATCCACTGCGACCGCGGCGCCGCCCAGCCCGTCGTCTCCCCCGAGCTACGGCAGCCTGCCGAACTTGCTAATCAGCTGGATACATCACGGCTCGGCCCCTTGTGGGCAGTCCTGGATGTACAGCAGCATGGTGGACGACCTTAGCACGCTGGCCCAAAACCTAGCCGGCAGCCAGCCCGGCTGGGCCCAGGCCCTCGATCGCGTCACCGAGAGCCTCGTCGGCACGAAAACCGGCAACCCGCCCGCCGCGCGCGGTCTCGTCCTCGAGGTTGAGGTCTACCAGGATGGCTACGGCTACGTGCCATGCAGCCCGTACTTCCAGTACCAGTTGCCCGACGGCCAGGTTGGCTGGTGCAACTACGCCGGACCACAAATCCTAGCCGCGCTCGTCCAGCACACCGGCACCGACTGGCAGCCCCTCGTCGCGCTGGACAGCTCCGGCGGTGCCGTCTGGCCCGGCTGACCCATCACCGGCTGACCACCAACCTGTTGGCCCACCAACCCGCGGTTGAGCACCCCGCCCCGACCGGCCACATCTCCTGTGGTTCGGTCGGGGCGCTCGCCGTTAAGAAAGCCTTAGACGCTCAACTTAGCCGCGGAATTTCGCCGGCACGTCCGCCAGCCGCACAAGCTCCACTTCGCTGCCGCTGCGGCGCTTCAGCTCCGCCTGGCCCTGCTCCACCGTCTTGGCGCTCACCGTCACGCGCCACGGCAAACCAATCAAATCAGCATCCGCGAACTTGATACCTGCCGACGCATCGCGGTCATCATAGAGCACGCTCACCCCCGCCGCCTCCAGCGCCGTCACCAGATCATCGGCCGCCCGCACCACGGCTTCACTATCGCCCAACCGCACCACGCTAGCCGCAAACGGCGCCACCTTATCTGGCCATACAATGCCCCGCTCGTCGTGGTGCGCTTCCACGATTGCCGCCATCGTCCGGCCGATGCCAATGCCATAGCAACCCATGTAGTACGGCTGACGCTTACCCTCGGCATCGGTGTATTCGGCACCGGTCATGAGCTTGGTGTAGTGATAGCCCAGTTGAAAAATGTTGCCCACCTCAATGCCGCGCTTCTCCACCAGCCGGCCACCGCTCTGGCTGAGCATTCCCGGCTGTGCCATCGCGATGTCGCCTTCAATATCGGCTGTAAAATCGCGTCCGTAATTAATATCCAGCAGATCTTCGTGTTTCTTGTTGGCGCCACCATACAGGTTCTTCACGCCTTTCAGGCTCGGATCGGCCACTACCACCACGGCCCGGCCCGACTGCTTGCCTTGCTTAGCAATCCCCACCGGCGAAATGAAGCCCGGCTCCGAGCCCACATCTTCGCGCACCTCCTCATCCGTAGCCGCCCGCAAACCGTAGGCCTTGGCCACTTGCATGAGCTTGGTTTCGTTCACGTCAAGGTCACCGCGGATGATCGCCAAAATGTAGCGATTGCTCGGCTCATCCACAAACAGCACGTCTTTAATTTGACGCCAATCTTCCAGCCCGTGGTGCGCCACGCCGTCCTTCATGGTCTTACCGCGTTCAGCGTGGACCGGCTTCAGCGGCCGCTCGGCCTCGCCGGCGTTGGGCGAAGTCAGCGTGAACGTCGCCACATCTTCATGCGCCGCGTACCCACTTTGCTCATCAATAAAATAGCGGCTCTCGCCAATGTCACTCGGGCTGACAAATTCGTGACAGTATTCACCTCCGATGTAGCCATTGTCGGCCGCCACCACATCAGTTTTGAGGCCCAGCTCGTCAAAAATCGCCGAGTACGTCTCACGCATCCCATCGTAAATGCCCTTAAATTGCTCCTTTGTGGAGAAGCTATACCCATCCTTCATGACAAATTCCCGCACCCGCAGCAACCCACCCCGGGCGCGCATTTCATCCCTAAATTTCATCGAAAACTGATAAATATGGAACGGCAAATCCCTGTAGCTCAGGTTAAACTTGCGCACCAGGTCGACCGCCATTTCCTCGGCCGTGCCGCCCAGCGCAAAATCAGCGCCCCGCCGGTCCTTCACTTTCATGAGTTCAAAACCGGCCGTGGTCGTGCGGTTGGTTTCTTGCCACAGTTCGAGCGGATGTAGTACCGGCGTCACCATCTCCTGCGCGCCCGCCGCGTTCATATGCTTGCGCACCACCTCGCTAATTTTATGGTGCACGGCCATGCCAAGCGGCAGCATGAAGTACCGGCCGGCCGTGCTCTCCCGCACAAACCCCGCCTGAATCAGCAGCCGGTGCGAGGCAATGTCGTAGTCGGTCCCTTCGGTTTTACTCGGTTTGCCAAATAATTGCGTCATGCGCATGATGGACGTCTCCATTAAAAAACTCGCTCCGCCAAGTACGTCAAAACCAACGCACTTGGCAAGAACGAGGCGATCTCGTGGTACCATCTTGCCTTCGCCAGCACCCAGTGCCGACCTTAATTGCCGCAGTAACGGGCGGACCCGGCACGGCTCATCGCCGCCAGCTCCAGGGCGGGAAACCCCTTCGTTGCTTTGCGCCCCACTTTACCAGCCGGCCGGCAGTCTGTCAAAGACACAGCAGCTAAACCTGAAATGGTCCCGCGGTCTTACTTGGCCCCCAGTGCCAAAAACGCCAAATAGTTGTTCACCATGTGCAGCAAAATCCCCGGAATAATGCTGCGGAATTTCACATACATCGTGCACAACACTAAGCCCAAAATGAATGTGTAGACCCCAATATTGGCTTGGCCGTGCAGCAGCGCAAACAGCGCCGACGACACCACCGCCCCCCAGATAATGCCCGCCCGCTTAGCGATTGCCGGAAACACCAGCCCGCGGAAAATTGTCTCCTCCAAAATGGGCGGCAAGAGCACGAGGGCCACAAAGGCAATCTGCCGATCGGTCCCGGTCGTCGGGTTGGTAAATTCATTCGTTTGGGCCTGATTGGCGTTGAAGCCAGGCACCAGCCAGCTCACCAGCGCGAAAGCCGCGATCACCAGGCCCAGGAACATCACCAAGATGAGCGCCACCATCCCAATGGCCTTGAGCCAGTTCACCCGCCGCCAGCCCAGCGCCGACCAGCTCCGGCCGGCCCGGCGCAGCATCCCCCAAAACACCCCAAACCCAATCACAAAGCTCAGCAGGCTGCCCACGAGCGACGCCACCATATTGGAGCCATCACCGGCCACCGAGAGCAGCTGGTCGAGGCCGGGCCACACCGGCGCCAGCAGCTTGGCCACCACAGCGATGGCCACCTGGCTGCCTATCCACAACCCCGCGAACAAGAATATGTCGCGGATCCGCCAGGGCACGTCCGTGAACGGCGACTTGCGCGGCTTAACCGGCTTTTTCGCCAACGCAGCCGGCGCTTTGGCCGGCTTTACCTCTGGCGACCGCTCGGGCATGTCAGAAGAATTTGCGGATGTCATACACCGTTACCACGAGCATCAGTCCGAGCAGCGCCAAAAAGCCATAACCGTGGATTTGCGCTTCCAGCTCGGGCGTCAGCACCCGGCCGGTCAGCTTTTGCCACCACACCAGCGCCAGCCGTCCGCCATCGAGCGCCGGCAGCGGCAGCACATTAAACGCCGCCAGCGCCACCGCGATATTGGCCAAGAACAGCACCACGTACGCCGGCCCAAGCGTTGAGACGCTCTGAAAAATAAACACGATCCCCAGCGGCCCCGACGCCTGCTCGGCCGCCGCCGGCACCGTCGGTTGGAACAAACCAATCAGCAGCGCGGGAATCCCCACCACCAACTGAACCACGCCCACGATTGTGGCCACAAACAAGGCACCGGTCGTCCACACTGCCGCCACCAGTGCCGAAAGCGGGTTGTAGCGCAGCTTATAAATTGGCTGGGCGCCAACTCCCAAATAGCCGCCGGCAGACGCTGCCGGCCGCAGCTGCACATCGAGCGTCCGCACCATGGCCTGGCCAGTCTGCACGCTCAACGTTACCCGCTGGCCGGCATGAGCCTTGGTGAAATTAGCCAGCTCCGTTTCCGTCGCCGGCTTGGCATCATTAGCTTGCAGCAGCAAATCACCCTTGCGAATACCGGCTTGCTCGGCCGGCGAACCCTTCACGACATCGACCACCACCAGCTGCTTCGGCTGGGCGTAGGCCGGATGCAAAAATGTTGGCTCAAACTGGCCCAGCCCCGGCATACCCGTGACCGCCAGGCCATACAGCAGCACCACCGCCGTCAGAAAATTCATCCCCACGCCAGCCAGCAGGATCTTCGACTTAGTGCCAATCGGCGCACTCAAAAACGAGTCTTTGCCCTTGGTCGTGCCGTCTTCACCCTTTAACCGCACAAAACCGCCCAGCGGCAGCCAGTTGATGGAATATAAGGTACCCTTGATTTTCTTGCCCCAAGCCAGCGGCGGGAAACCCACACCAAATTCTTCTACGAGCACACCACCACGGCGGGCCGCCCAGAAGTGTCCCAGCTCGTGCAAGATGACAAGCGAGGCAAACAACAGAATAATAACAACGTAAATCATACCCTCTTAGTGTACCCTAATTTCCAAATCGGCGCTGATGCCGGGCATACTCCGCCAGTGCGGTAGCCGCACCGACCATTACACCTCCATGATTTCTTTGGCCTTGGCGGCCTCGAGTTCATCAATCCGTTTCTGATATTTCTCAATGAGCTTACCCAGCTCGTTTTCTGCCGACTTCACGTCATCAGTAGTGGCTTCTTTGGCCTTCTCCAAGCGCTTAATTTCGTTGAGGACGTCATGCCGCACATTGCGCAACGCAATGCGGCAATCTTCCACCTTGCTACCCAATGACTTGACGATCTCGTGCCGGCGCTCTTCGGTGAGCGCCGGCACGTTAATGCGGATGACCGCGCCATCGTTCATGGGGTTGAGGCCCAGCGCCTGGTTCTCACGGATGGCTTTCTCAATGGGCCCCATGGCGCCCTTGTCCCAGGGCGTGATGGCCAGCGTGCGGCCGTCCGGCGTGTTTACCGATGCCACTGCCTTCAGCGGCTGCGGCACGCCATAGTATTCCACCATCACGCCGTCGAGCATGGCCGTGGTGGCCCGGCCCGTGCGGAGGGTTGCTAGTTCACTCTGGAAGTGCTCCAGAGCTTTGTCCATTTTCGGACCTGTTTGACTGACAATATCGCGTACCATGGACTTATTGTACCCTAGTTCGCGCCCAACTCGAGGCGCTCGTAGCGGCGGATCACAATGTTTTCGCCCAATTTGGCAATCAGCTCAGTGGTTAGCTTGCCCACCGACTTATCCGGATCCTTAATAAACGGCTGCTGGGTTAAGGTCACACCCTCGTAAAACTTGGCCAGCTTGCCGTCCACAATCTTCTCGATGATCTCGGCAGGCTTGCCCTCGACCTCTTTGCGGTAAATGGCTTTTTCTTGCTCAACCACATCCGCCGGCACGGCCTCAGGGTTAAGGTACTGCGGATTGACGGCCGCAATGTGCATTGCAACGTCACGGGCAAATTCCTTAAACTCCGGCGTGCGCGCCACAAAATCGGTTTCGCAGTTGATTTCGACAATCACGCCTATGCGGCCGCCGTGCACGTAAGCCTCAATCAGGCCGGCGCGGGCTTCGCGGTCGGCCTTCTTGGCCGCCGTGGCTTCGCCCTTCTCGCGCAAGTAGACCACGGCTTTCTCAAAGTCGCCGTTGGTAGCTTCCAGTGCTTCCTTGGCTTTCATCATGCCGGCGCCGGTCTGCTCACGCAGGTGCTTAATGTCTTCAATTCCAATTGCCATGATAATTTTCCTCTTAGTCTTATGCCATCGGCTAGCGGGACTACCCCTGCGTAAAGCCGCGATTCTGCCAATTTCGGTCCCTCTTCCCCGACGCTTTACTTCGGGATAGACCCTCTCGCCGGCCTACGAGGCAGACGCAAATAGCATATTTTTCAACCTAATATATATTATAGCGTACCAGCTAAGCACATGAGTACCGCAAGAGCGTCAGTAATTACTCTTTAGTAGCGGTTTCTTTGGCCTTGCTGGCATAAACCTTGGCGCCGTCAGCGGCGGCCTCCGCAATTGCGTGAGTAAACGCCTTCACCGAGCGCAAAGCGTCATCGTTACCCGGAATCGGGTAATCCATCAGGTCTGGGTCGGCGTTGGTATCGGCAATGGCAATCACCGGGATGTTCAGCTTGCGGGCCTCAGCAATCGCGATAGCCTCAGTTGGGGCATCCACCACAAACACGGCGCCCGGCAGGCCGTCCATGTTCTTGATGCCACCGAAAATGCGGTTCAAGCCGGCCGCTTCGTTAGTAAAATCAAGCACTTCCTTCTTGTTGTACTTGGAAGCAAAATCGCCCGATTCCAAACCATGCTCCAGGCGCTTCAGCCGGGCCACCCGCGAGCGAATCGTGCGGAAGTTAGTCAACATGCCACCCAGCCAGCGCTCGGTCACGTACGGCATGCCAGCAGCTTCAGCCTCTTCCTTCACGATCGGAGCCGCCTGGCGCTTGGTGCCCACAAACAGCACGGAACCGCCCTGTGCGGCTACCTCGCGGGCAAACTTCGTCGCCTCGGCCAAGAGCGGCGCGGTCTTCGTTAGGTCAATAATATGCACACCACCGCGGGTACCGTAGATATACTGCTTCATCTTGGGGTTCCAGCGACGGGTCTGGTGGCCGAAATGAGCTCCGGCCTCAAGCAATTCTTTGAGGTTAACCTCTGCCATGTTGTCTCCTTTTGACTTCATCCAGCCACCCAAGCGGGAGGATTACGGCTGGATTGTTGGCGTTAATATAACGATAACTTCGATACTCTAACAGATAGTCAACGGATTTGCAAGAACAGTCGAGCCAACCAGTATGAAAATTTTGCTAATAGTATTTGACATAGTGACAGTTAGTGGTTAAATATTACACGGCAATTCGCCACGTTCAGTATCCGCGACACAGATGTGGAGTCCTCATGAACCCCGTTCGGGTATTGGTGGCCGCTTGCGCCGCCGCCGTTCTCGCCCTGCTCGCCAGCGTCTCCCCCGCCGCCGCCGGCACCCGCTGGCACGACGAGTGCTCGCAGCGCAACAGCAGCTACGGCGTGCACCTCTCGGTCACCAGCGACGGTCACAAGACCTGGGTCAGCTGGAGCAGCGAGCGCCCCGTGCACCACCTCAAGCTCTGGACCTACGGCAAGGACAACCCCAACTTGGTGGTTGTCGCCTTCAGCCGGAACCAGGGGACGTCCTTGCTTCCCATGCTGGCGCTGCACGGCGTCCGCTTCGCCACCGCCTTCTTCGACCCCAACCCCAGCCCCGTCCTGGGCTGCGAACTCTACAAGTAGTAGTTCGCCGATCTGAACGGCACGGCCGGACCGGGTACCCATTCCCGGTCCGGCCGTTACCGTGTTATAAACACTCTTATGTTTAAATAAGACCTTGATTACCCCATCCAACATCAAGTTAATCATCAAGTTCCGCCGAACCACTAAACGCCCTTGACCACCCCGCATTTATCAGGTAAGATAGTCGGGTTATGAAAACTGGTATTCACCCCCAGGTTTACGAGACCACCGTTCACTGCAACGGTTGCAACACCACCTTCACGACTCACTCGACCGTGAAGGAAATTACCGTGGAAATCTGCTCCAACTGCCACCCGTTCTACACCGGTAAGCAGAAGCTGGTTGACACGGCTGGTCGCGTGGACCGCTTCAAGGCCCGCCAGGCTGCCGCCACCAAACACGCGGAAACCACCGCTGCCAAGGCCAACGCCAAAGACGCCGAGGCTGCCAAGCTGCAACAGCAATTGCAAGCCGAAACCGTCGACGCCGAAGCCGCTCCGGCCGAAGCCTAAAGCTCACTCGCTCCAAACGAACCGCCCACCTGGGCGGTTTTTTGGTACCTGCGCTCAAGGTGCTTATGCTTTATACTCAAACTTGCGCCCGCCCAGCCCGTTCCTTCTCATCACAGGAGGCCCTCGTGGCATCAGTGCCAAGCCGACCGCAAGACTTGCCCTACGAATCCCCATGGGTTAATAGAGCCGACAAGTACGCCGCCGTATTCGCCGCCCTGCCGTCGCATCAAGCAGTCGTTCAAGCTGCAGCCCTACAAGCCGGTGCCTTCTACTTCATGGGCCACGCGCCCATTGCCGACATCGGCTGCGGCCCAGGCCACCTTGGAGAGACCCTCCTCCGCAACGATGTGCCGGCGGGCCAATTACACAGCTTCGATCCTTCGAGCCGCATGCGCGAACTTGCCGCACTACGCGGCATGTTCGCCGAGCCAGGCAGCCTGACACAAATCCCTCTCCCCGACGGCGTGCTCGGCGTAGCGGTCTCAGTTCACAATCTCTACCTACTCTCGGCTGCCAAGCAAGCCGACGCCATGGCGGAGTTGGCGCGGGTTGTCCGGTCGGGCGGCCGCTTGGTCTTGGTCAATTCAATTACGCCCGACCTCGGTCCGCTCGTCGCGGAATTCCGGGCGCTCGTGGCTGCCGGCCGGCTCAATGCCAAACAGATATCCAATCTGGAGGCCTGGGCCGCCGCCGTCGAAGCCTCCAGCAGCAGCTTCACCTTCTTGCCGGCTCATGAGTTGGCCGATCTGGTGAGACTGCACTTCGGCCCGGTCCGGCTCATCGAGCCAGTCTACTTGGGCCTAAGCCGATTGATCGTCGCTGTCCGTCGCTAGGACCATCCTGCAAACAGGATGTTGACCGTGGGTGAGCGCAACCAATCCATCGCTGGCACCGGGGCGGCCAACGCTCCGGTGCAGCCGCGCCCTCGCCAAAAACCTCGGCAATTCCTGCGATTTATGCTATAAATACATGGTTATGAATCCTCCCGCCGACCCCACCGAACAAAAATTCCGCGACGAAAACGCGTCCCTGGCCGAGCAAATGACCAACCCGGCTTTATTTGGCACGCCCGAAATGGTCAAACTGGCCAAGCGCCAAGCCGAAATTGCACCCCTCATTGGCCTTTATGATGCCCGCGCTCAAATCGCCGACCATCTCGCCCAATCCCAGGACATGGCCTCCGACCCCGACCTTGGCGAACTCGCTCGTGAAGAAATCCCCGAGCTCGAGCAGCAGCTTGCGGACGTCAATGACAAGCTCCGCATCGCCCTTGTTCCCAAGGATCCAGCCGACGCCAAGAACGCCATCATCGAAATTCGGGCCGGCGCCGGCGGCGACGAAGCCTCCCTCTTTGCCGGCGAGCTCTACCGCATGTATGCCCGCTACATTGAACCCCGCCCCGGCTGGCACATCGAGCTGATTTCCGAAAGCCCCAGCGAAGTCGGTGGTTACAAGGAAATTATTTTTGAGGTCAAGGGTGACGACGCCTACGGCTGGCTCAAGTACGAATCGGGCGTCCACCGGGTGCAGCGCGTGCCCGAAACCGAGTCCCAAGGCCGCGTCCATACTTCCACCGTCACCGTGGCCGTGCTGCCCGAGGCCGAAGAAACCGACATCGAAATTAACGAGGCCGACCTCCGCATTGATGTGTACCGCAGCTCCGGCCACGGCGGCCAATCCGTCAATACCACCGACTCCGCCGTCCGCCTAACCCACATCCCGACCGGCCTCGTCGTCACCTGCCAAGACGAAAAGTCGCAGCTCAAGAACAAGCTCAAAGCCATGAGCGTGCTGCGCTCGCGCCTGCTAGCCATGCAGCGCGAAGAAGCCGAGCGCGCCGGCCGTGAAGCCCGCCTCTCCCAAATTGGCACCGGCGACCGCTCCGAAAAAATTCGCACCTACAACTTCCCCCAAGACCGCGTCACCGACCACCGCATTGGCCGCACCCAGCATGGCCTGCCTGGCTTCATGACCGGTCAAATTGGCGATATGCTCGATACCCTGCGCGCCGAAGACCTGCGCCTCAAGCTTGAGCAGGCCGCGGCCTAACTAGGCCGGGCAGCTTGTTCGAGCCGATCAACCCGCCGCTCCAACTCACCCAGCCGCTGATCATGATCACGCTCAACTAAACCAAGCGCCATGATAATGCGAGACTCTACGTGACCAAGTTCAGATTTCAGGTGAGCCAAGCCAGATTTCACATGGTCCAGCTCCGAACCCAAACGAACCACGCCGGACTTCACATCACCCAGTTCCGACTTCACGTCGCCCAACTCCGACTTCACATCGCCCAATTCCGACTTCACGTCGCCCAACTCCGACTTCACATCGCCCAACTCGGATTTCATTTCGGCAAGTTCAACCTTAAGCTCCTGCTGAGAATCGGCCACAATCACTTTAATCGCTTGCAAATCTTCTGTCGTCAGGCTCATCGTCATATCCTTCTGGTTACAGTGTATAATATCGGTGCCAATTCATAATACCATACAAACACCGTACATGCTATGTGCTATAAATATATAAACTAATGTCCACCCTCGACCACTACCCCACCATCACCAGCACCGCCAACCCCACCGTGAGGGCCCTGCGCGAACTGCAGAAACGCTCTGACCGCGACGAGCGCGGCCTCTTCCTCATTGAGGGCTACCGCGCCGTTACCCGCGCCCTGGAAGTGGGCTATCATCTCGAAGAGCTCTACTTCGCGCCAGAATGGTTCCTCGGCGAGAACGAACCCGACGTCATCGAGCAAGCAGCCGCCACCGGCACCCGTATCATCCGCCTCGGCAAAGACGCCCTCGCCAAAATTGCCTACCGCGACCGGCCTGAAGGACTGATTGCCGTGGGCAAGCAATGGCACACCAGCCTGACCGAGCTTAACCTACCCGCCAACCCCTTCCTGATTGTGATTGAAGCCATCGAAAAACCCGGCAACCTCGGCACCATCCTGCGCTCGGCCGATGCCACCGGCGCCGACGCCGTCATCATTTGCGACGGCGTCACCGACCTGTTCAATCCGAACGTGGTGCGCGCCTCCACCGGCGTAATGTTCAAGGTACCTACCGTGGTTACCAGCACGCCTGACACCATAAATTTTCTCCACAAACGCCACATCCAATCGGTTGGCGCCATCGTGCAAGCCGCGCATAACTACACCGACGTCGATTATCGCCCTGCCACCGCCATCGTCATGGGAAGCGAGCAATTCGGCCTCTCCCAGACCTGGCAGAAGGCCTGCAACCGGCCCGTGCGCCTGCCCATGCTTGGCCTAGCCGACTCCCTCAATGTGAGCGCCGCCACCGTTGTACTAGCCTACGAAGTCGTACGGCAACGCCAACTACTCAGCTAGTGAACTGACGCCGATTGTTCCAGCCGACCAACCCGACGTTCTAACTCGCCAATGCGGCTATCATGATCGCGCTCCACAAAGCCCAATGCGGTTACGATCCGGTCCTCCATCCGATCAAGGTCTACCTTTAGCTCTGCCTTGAGCTCTGCCTTGAGCTCGGCTTTAAACTCAACCCGAAACGAGCCCAGTTCGGCCTTCATCACCTGCTGAATTTTACCTAAGTCGTCTGCCGTCAAGCTCATGACCAATCCCCTTCTCTTATCGCGCCTATATGCTTGACAGACCCACGCTCAAAACATAACACATAAGTTTGAGCTACTTCTTGTTGCTCTTACTGCGCTTAACGATTTCATCATTACTAATTGGTGGCGTGCTAGCCATTATCCTAACGGCTTCAGTGAAGTCGTTATCGTTAGTCCCTCTGGAGTGTTTCTGGTCCTCGTGTTGTAACGCATGCTGTTCTTCGCTCAGCGCGAGACCAGCTTGCAACTCACGGATGATAAAGCCGACTTGGCTCAAAGCCATACCAGACCCAAGCGGGCCTGACGAGTTTTCGCCGACTGATGGAAGGGTTCGTAGGGCAGCACGAACCTCTGGTGACATGTGACCTAGTTGCCAGTGTATCTCATCTTCGACGGCATCTGGCTGGTCTGGGTTGGCAAGGCCGATGGCTTTGGCGACATAAGCGGCAGCGCTCAGCGCGTGTGAACCCATATGGCAAACGGCGACAGCCTGGCCAGCGGCATGAGCGATAGCTTTGGCGACTGGTGACTTTACCTCACTAGCACTGACACCACCAGTGAACCGACGACGGATTTCGTCGGCAGTATTTAACTCTCCTCTTGCGAACGCTCGAGTCCGAGCAATGAGAGCTTGAAGTCGGTCATCCCCTGAAACTTCAGCCTCAAATAGCCCTAGGACCCGCTCAACGCAATCGGCAGCCCATGCGGCAACAAGACGTCGGTCGGCTTCGCTTAGTGTCTGTGGAGATCTTTCACGCATTACTCTATTCTATCATCCCGGTGCTCTACAAAGACTTAAGTAGCACAATGTCTCTAATGCCACTCCAACACACGGGCTTGTCCCGCACGTCTTCAAGGGCGGTGGCCTGTACGGCCCTAGCCGCGCAAAGCCGAATCGAGTTCAAAGAAGAGCACATCTAAACGGCTATCTTTCTTGGGCTGAGGCGGCATGCTCTCTAAAATGTAACGAGCTTCAGAAGGGGCGTCATTAATAGCGCGTTGTAGCATAGCGTTGCCTATGCCGTGGTCATTACCGGCATCCACCTCGAGAGCCAATGCGGCATAAACTACAGGCCCAAGCACATGTCTCGCTTGCCTGATTCCCTGCAAACCCGTTTGGAGATCGGTATGCATATAGGCGACTGAGGCCGTCAATGTGGCAGCGCGTGCCGCGTACTTTGACGGATCGTCCACGTCCTTGCCTGCCTTCATGGCAGCTAGGGCAAGCATGCGAAGGTTCTTGTCGCGCTTTTTGCCTTGGCCAAACTCTCGTCCTGCCGCAACCGCCTCACGGGGGCGTGTGTCGTCTGAATGACGGCTCTCGAACACTGATAGTGCTTCTTCGGCATAACCCGCCGCCCACAAAGCCACAACGCGCAGTAATTCTTGCTCTTGTGTTGAATCTCTTAACTTCCGGGGTTCTGGTTTCATACTCTTATAATATATTACTTGATCTTCGCGGTGTCGCTTTGCCCGTTCGGAAAACCAATCGTGCGCAAATCTTCACTTAGTTCATTCCATTGCCATACACGCTCGGTTGCCCAGGCGTTTTTTTGCATCTTCTTTCGACGAAGAAAGCTGAACCGCCTTAGCCGCATAATCTGCTGCATGGGGTGCATGCGTGAACATGTGTGCAACGGCCACGGCTTGACCGGCGGCACGCGCAGCGGCAGTAGCTACGGGATCTTCCGCTTCTCGTGCGGCTGCATGGGCAGCGAATGCGGCCTCACGACAGCTTACCATGCTTCGCTCGCCTCTTACCCACTCGCGAAGAGCTTCAACTGCTTGTCGTGGCCGATCATCGTTTGGCTGGCGGTCTTCAAACAGGTATAACACGTGTTCTGCGCACCTTGCCGACCACAGGGCCAGTTCGTGATGGACTTCGGGTGCTGGATTCTCGAATTTTTTCTTTTCTGTCATCCCGTTAATTATACAGGTGCTGGTATGAAACGCACTTTCGTTGCTCGAAAATGCGTGACTTCCCACTTGCTTGCGCAAATGGAAAGTTCGAGTATTGGCCTCGTGAGGTAACTTACGCCTGCTCCCAAATGCCTTTATCCAATAATCCACTCTGTTTGAGCTTTTCCACCGTCGTAAACCGCACCCGAGGCCGCTCCGCATCGTCATCCTCCCAATACCACGCATCTGCAACTAGTTTTCTTGTTCTGCGCTTAGCGTAGATAAGGTCAGTTGTACTCGGACAGACAAACAAAACAATTGGCAATTGTTCAGTGTTGGTTTTATCTTGCCATTCGTCACCTTCTTCATCTAGGAACTTTACGTAGTCACTAAGGCGCTTTTTCATGCGGTAGCGTGGTAGGGTTGGGTCAAATACTTCAAGGATGTAGCTTTCAAGAGTTTGTTCTTCCTTGTCGTCTTTGCCGATCTTGTCCTGGCAGAAGATAAGATGGGGCTGGATAAGCTCACACTTTAGCACAAAATGGTAGTAACTACGCCCAAGCAAATAATCTGCTTCGGTTTGGTAGTAATAGCGTAGTTTCTTGCCTCGGGCTTCATTTGCGGCGTCTTGTTGCTCCAGGGTCAACGCGCAATCCGCGATAAGCACGCAGCGATCAATGAAGGTCTGGCTGCGAGTTGGTTCCTTGTAACGCTTTCTGAGTTCTTCTGGCGGGTATGCTGGCGATTCTATGATCTCGCCATCGTCAGCCTTGCTTTTCCTGGTTACGGTACGCAGATAACGCACACCGTTTAAGTTGAGGTAGTATATGGCTGGCTTGGTCTTCTCAGCGAAGTGAGTTGAATATATCCATTCGACGTAGCCTTTGGCTCGTAGGTCACGGAGCCACATGTTAATGGTCTTGGGGTCTTTATGCTCTAGAAACGCTTGTATCTGGATACGGTTAAGGAATCTGAATCTATACAGTAGTCTCAGTATCTCTTGCTGTTTCTTAGTTAGCTTGGGTAGGGTCATGCTGGTTTATCTGTCGGTACTGATTAGACGTTAGTAGGTTAATATATGCTTCTTCTGGCTTCTTTGCTTTATATCTCTGGGTTTTTATCTGTTATCGCTTCATTGGTATTGGTTTAGTGATTTATATAGTCAGGTTTTGATTAGTAGTTTTTAGATTGTTATTTCTAGTTCTTGGTTATTTGTCTTTGCTGATTTTTGTTCTTGTTCTGTCTTCGGATAATACATACATTGCCAACCCCACCTACCCGTATACTTGTAAGGGCAGAGGATACGGATATTGTAGCACAACAGATAGAATCGCTTACGGGTTTTGCCCTAGCCCGTGGGGGCAAAGAGTACGGGCTATCTATAAGTCGTCGTCACCAGGGCGAGCACGGTGTTTGCGGTCTTAGGCTAGGCGGTCATGCCCAACGGCTGAGCTTATTTGCGGTACTGGGGTTGGGTTGGTGCTACGGCTGCCATTAGCTGTCCCGTGCCAATTAGCTTCTTGTAGGTTAGGTTTACACCGTTTACGAAGCCGAACCATTTATCAAAGCGCTCATCGTCTTTTAGCTCACGGGTATTGTAGCGATACTCGTACTCGGCACAGTATTTCTGTAGGTGCTTTGGGCTAACGCCTATGTAGATGGCTTGGATGCTGAGCTTTAGGTGACTCCATGCGCCCTCAATAGTATTAGTGTGGTTCTGGCCGATTACGAAGTCCTTGTTGCTGTGATTGACGCGGTGATGTTCGTAGCCAAGTTTAGTGACATGGCTGTATGGGCGATATTCGTCAGTCATGACCGTAGCGCCAGGCGCTACATGGTCGGTGATAACTTTATCGAGTGTCACGGCCTTGGTATTCTCGGTAACTTCTAAGCGTATTTCGCCCTTACGCTCCGCAATACCGACAACGGGTGTTTTGCCATTGGCACCACGACCACGCATACCGTCATGTCGCTTGCCACCGACATACGTTTCATCTGCTTCAACAATGTTGCCGAGAAGATCACCGCGTCCGGCTGCTTCAACACTGTAGCGGATGCGTTGGAGCATGAACCAAGCAGATTTCTGGGTAATGCCAAGGTACTTAGCAAGTTGGATTGAGGAGATGCCCTTTTTAAGGGAAGTGTTTAGGTAAATAGCGTAAAACCACTTCTGTAAGGGCACATGGCTATCGCTAAACATGGTGCCAACTTTAACGGTGAACTTTTTGCGGCAATCACCACACTTAAATAACTTGCCATCGGCGAATCTGTAGGATTTTAGACTGCCACAGTGAGGGCAGTAGCGGTTACTGCCATCCTCACCCCAGCGTTGCGCCTCCAAGAAAGCCAGACATGAGGCCTCATCCGGGAATTGTTGCTGGAAGGCGAATAAACTCATACTTACAGTTTAGCTAATCTGTTAGGGTCTGTCAAGTATATAGGCGCGTCTCTTATTAGTGTATAATACCAACCCAACCTGATACCTGTTATGCTTAAGCCATTATGAAAACACAAACGCCATGAACTATTTACGTCCCCAACCTCACCTCACCTACGAGGAAGTCACCATGCGGTATAAAGCCTGCACGAATGCTCGGGTTAA
>DATDME010000059.1:0-10588 GCA_036518915.1 Candidatus Saccharimonadia bacterium
TGCCCTCACCGTGCTCGTGAGTTCAGGATCGATCACTCCTCGTTCGCTGTATCACCGGATACAGCTTACCCGGTCCGACCGATCCTGAATCACCCGAATCATCGGTGCGAAAAGACACGTTTTGTTTTGGGATGGCTATACGTCCAGTCTTCTTACCTGGCAAAACAGCCAATCCAAATCCTTGCACCACTACCAAACCATCTTGCTTTATTATTTTTGCCAGTTTAACGAGGGCATGCCCTCAACGTCCGGCGTAACGGGTGAAGAGATGGCCATCGGCCTGACCCCATTATGGGTTAAATTGGACCAACTCAACGACCTGACCGTTGGTAGCACCGTGGACTGGCGCACGCTCATCCTGCCAGCTTTACCGTAAAAGAGCCCGAATGTCCGCGCCATCATAGCGCTGGCAGTGGTAGGCGCGCTCAGCGGTCGGGTACAACACGCCATCAAGCTCAATCATGTGAGGAGAGTAAACCGAAAAGTAGGTAACGAATATATCAAGCGAAAGTTTATCCATAATGCTATCATAGGCCAATGACCGCTATTCCAGCCAATTACCGCCAGCTCAGCACGATCGTCGAAACAGCCGGCACCGTCCTCATCTTGCAACCCGATTCGCCCGACGGCGACTCGCTCGGCAGCGCCCTAGCGCTCGAAGAAATTTTGGGAGACCTCGGCAAAACCGTCGTGATGTACTCCTACAAGGAGCCTGAGCCATACCTGCGCGCGCTCGAAGGTTGGGACCGGGTGTCACAGAACCTGCCCAAGGCCTTTGATGCCGTGGTTTTGGTGGATACCGGTTCGCCGGCCCTCATTAAAAGCGCTTTAGAGCACCACTTCGCCGCCCTCACCGCCAAACCCTTCGCGGTAATTGACCACCACGTGAGCCGCCAGGACTTTGGCTTTAAGCTGGCGGCGGAAATCGTTGAGGAAGCCGTCGCCACCGGTGAGCTCATCACGCGCCTGGCCGGGCAGCTGGGCTGGCCCATCAACGACCGCGCCGCCAACAAGCTGGCCAGCGCCCTGCTGGCCGATTCGCTCGGCCTCACCACCAGCGGCACCACCGCGGCATCCGTAGAAGCCCTGGCCGAGCTCACCCGCCGCGGCGCCAACCTCTATGAACTCTACAAGTCTAAGCGTGAGGCCAGCGCCCTCACGCCGGAGCTGCTGCATCTCAAGGGCCGCCTGCTGGAATCAGTCCGGTTTGAGCTCGACGGCCGCCTAGCCATCGCCGAAATTAATCCCGACACCGTCGCCCGCTTCAAAGACATTGCCGAGCCCTACACCCTCATCCTGGGCGAGATGCAGTGGACCAAGGGAGTCGAGCTCGTCGCGGTTTTCAAAAATTACGGCACGAAAATCAATGTCCCGCTCCGTTCCACCACCCAAGCTGCCGGGCCGGTCGCCGAAATGCTGGGCGGGGGAGGCCACCCCAACGCCGCCGCTTACCGGTGTAAAAGCCCGGATATCCGGGCCGAAATTGACTTACTCATTAAAACCTATCAGGATTACCTCAATGGACGAGCCAAACCCACCGATCAAGCTGTATGACACCCTGACGCGTAGTACCAGAGACCTCACGCCTATCAAAGATAGGGAAGTGTCGCTGTATTCGTGCGGACCGACGGTCTATAATTACTATCACATTGGCAACCTACGGAACGCCGTGTTTAACGACACCCTCCGCCGCACCCTCGAAGCCGCCGGTTACCAGGTCCGCCACACCATGAATATCACTGATGTGGGCCATTTGGTCGACGATGAGGATGAGTCCTCCCTCAGTGAAGACAAGCTAGAGAAAGGTGCCCGCCGCGAAGGCAAAACCGTCTGGGAAGTGGCCGACGATTACACCCAAGCTTTCCGCCACGACATGGCCGCCATGAACGTCCTGCCGCCCACCGTCAACCCACACCGCAGCAAGAACACGCCCGACGATCCCTACGCCCGCGCCACAGATTTCATCCCCGAGCAAATCGCCATGGTCCAAGCCCTCATGAACAAAGGTTTTGCCTACCAGACCAAGCAGGCCATATATTTTGATATCACCAAGCTGCCTAATTACGGCCAGCTATCCGGCCAAAAGCTCGCCGATAAAGAAGTGGCTGCCCGCCATGACGTGGTAACCGACCCCGATAAGCACCACCCCCACGATTTTTCAGTCTGGTTCTTCACGGTTGGCCGCTACGCCGACCATAGCATGCGTTGGCCCAGCCCGTGGGGCGGGGGCGTCCCCGGCTGGCACCTGGAGTGCTCGGCCATCATTCACACCACGCTCGGCGATCCCATCGACATCCACACCGGTGGCGTCGACCACATCGGCACCCACCACCCCAACGAAATGGCCCAAACCGAGGCCGCCTTTGACCACCCGCTGGCCAATATGTGGGTGCACAACGAGTTCATTTTGGTCGACGGCGCCAAAATGGCCAAATCCAAGGGCAACGCCTATATCCTCAAAGATATTACCGACAAAGGCTTTCATCCGCTCGCTCTGCGCCTGCTCTACCTGCAGGCCCATTACCGCTCCGAGGTTAACTTTACCTGGGAGTCGATGGAAGCGGCCCAGAACCGCCTGCTTAACCTGTACGCCTGGGCGGATTTAAAGCACCAAGAGCAAATAGGTCCATTCGTTAACATAGATTGGACTCAGACCGTTTCTAACGACTTGTCCACTCATTTAGTAATTGCCGGAATCGATACCGACCCCTACCAAGTTCCGAGTCAAGAATATCTCAACCATTTAGACGATCTACTCGGACTTGAACTCAGTAAGAGGCCCGACATCACCGCCGAGCAAAAGCAGCTCATCAAAGACCGCGAAGCCGCCCGCCAGGCCAAAGACTGGGCCAAAGCCGACCATTTCCGTGCCCAGCTGGCCGCCCAGGGTCTGGCGGTTGACGACACACCCGCCGGGCCACACTGGCGCCGCACCACCGACGGCAACGGCAAGCCGCCAGCACGACACAGCCAGGGGTCGTAGGGAGCCCCTGGCCGCGGCCAAATTGTCGCGATGATTATTGGTGCGCCACCGCCCGCATTTCGTCGCCATGCGACGCAATCGCGTAAATCACGATGGCGTCGAGCACAATCGCGAGCGTCGCCCACACTGGCGCCGTTGAGAAAATGGCCAGGTTTACGAGCAAACTGATCGTCGCAAAGATGATGCCCATGACCCGGCCGAACATGTTACCGCTCAGCAGCAACGAACCCGAGAGAATCAGTACGCTGCCAAGCAGGATCAACCACCAGCCCCAGCTGGAGATGTCAAGCAAATACGAAGCGTTGTTGGTGTACACAAACCAATGTGCGTTTAGAACTGCCGCCAAGCCGTAAATGACATTCATGATGCCTTCAAATATCATGAAGAGCGCTCCAAACATCACCCAGCCGACCCAACCTGTTACTTTGTCATTCATGGTGTAACCCCTTACGTTAGCATTGATTATGATGAGTCAGACAAGCGCCACCTCCTTTCTCACCGTGCTTGTTTACCCTTTACGTTAACCAATGCCAAACGCCAGGCGCTGTAACAATCTTTACACCTCCGGCGCCGCCAGGAACTCCACCACCACGAGCCCCACCGCCACGATCGCCACAATGCCCAATAGCGAGCCAAGCGTCAGCGGCGCCCACCACAAGGCTAGCATCAGGGCTACCACCAACCAGGCCCACAAGATTGGCACATGCCAGCGGCGCAAAAACTGCGCCACCGCGCCGTCCCCAAACGCCGGCCACCACTGCCGGCGCCACAGCCCCAAACTCCGCTGCACGCGGCGCCGCAAAGCCGTTGCGGCGTCGGCTGGCCCAAACAGCCAGCCCGCGCCTACGAGCACCAGGCCAGTGGCAGCCAGCACCACAACTTGCACTACCAGCGGCGCCAAAAACGCCTGCCACACCGTCACGGCCGCCGCGTGATAAATTGGGTCGGTCACGCGGCCCAACAGCGTTGCCCGCAAGGCCAGCATCACCAGCGCCGTGGCCGCCGCCACCCCCAACCAGCCCCAGCCGATGGCCACCAGCCAGCGCCGGCGATCGCGAGATAACGCGAGTGCTGCCAAAAGTAAGGCCACGCCCAAACCAAAACACCACCAGCGCACATCGTTGAGCGTAGCCGCCAGCTGGGGAATTTGGGCGAGCGCCGGCACGGTTACCACCGGAATCTCGCCCACCCGTGCCGGCAGCTCCCGGCCGGCCAGCACGGCCAGTGGCGTATCTGCCAGTCGGCCCGAAACAAACGTGTAGAGGTCTTGCACGTTCAAAGTAGGTGACGTCCGCCCGCTGGCCGCCGCTTGCATATACCGGTCATGGGCCCGCTCATTGACCGCTACCCACAGGTCCGCGAACTGTGAGCTCGTCACAATCCGGTCAATGGTGCGCTGGGCAAACGCCTGCACCTGGATGGCAATCGGCTCAGCCAAGAACTGGGCGTTGTCTGGCAGCGCCCCGCGCACCACCGCCGCGACGTCTACCTGGGCTTGCAGCGCGTCACCCGCCGCCTTCGACAAGGCTTTTTGGACGGTGGGCTCATGCACCAACGGTGCCACCACCTGCATATAACCAGCTCGATCAGCAATGGTGCGGTTTTCCCAAATCAAAATATTGGCTGGCACCAGCAACACCAAGCCTAGCAGCAAGCACAACCACGCCAGCCACGACCGCGGATCACGCCGGGAGGGCTTGGCCTGAGCGGCGCGCAACCGCGCTAGTTCCGCCTCAAGCCCCGCCACGTACGCCGGATCGGTCCGGTCTTGCGCCGCTGCCGCCATCGTCACCCCCCCATTGATGATTGTCAATCCCAAACTTAAACGAGTGAACCCGTATGGTTCCGTAACATCTTTCACACCGACCGCATCGTCGGCTCATCCCGCATTACCACCGCCTGCATGCGGCTATTGAGATTATGGTAATCAATGTACGTCGCGTGGCCCTCGCGCCAGTACGGCCGATGCTTGCTGCGCCGGCTCAGTTCCAATGACATCGACTCTCGAGTCACGCCGGCCAGCCGGGCAATTTCCTCCTGCGTGATGGGGACGTCGAGCCGGGCCACGCCGCCCCGCATCACCCCCAGCCGGGTGGCCAGCTGCAGCAGCACAAAGTCGAGCCGCTCGCCAACCCGCGAATTTTCGAGGTTAAAGACCCGCATCGCCATATTGATATTGCTGCGCACCAGAGCGTCCACCAGAGAACGCATCACGTCTGGGCGCGAAAAAGCATACTGCCGTAACGTCCAGGCATCCACCAAAGCGCACCGGACGCTCGTGAGGGCTTCGTAATAAAAAAACGGCGTCGCCGGCAATTCGGCCATCAGCCACACCACCGGAAAAACCGCCCCGGCCTGAAAAATATTGATGGTGCGCTCGTTGCCGGCCTCGTCGATGTCGTAGGTTTTAACGTACCCCGACTCAACCAAATAGACCCGGCGCAGCTGCTCGGTTGGGTCAATAATTACGTCACGTTTCTGGTATTCCGCAAAGGTTTTGAATCCCACAATGTATTCCGCCAGGTCCTGGCTCGCGTAGACTGACATGGCTGCCTCCTCGCCGTCATGTTGGTATTGCTGCCCACTATACTGACCGTGGCCGGCCAGGAGTACGTCACATATTCCGAACTCAAATGAAATTTTTGACGACCAGATTTGGGACATCCGCCCACGCCTGTTAGGGTCTGTGATGTTTCTTGCAGACTGCCTCATCCCGCAAGCCGACAATAAGCCTAGATAAAAGGGGATAAAGAGGAATGAGTAATTTAATTGTTATGACGTTTGCCGACGAAGCCGGCGCCCAGCGATTAATGGACGAATTGGGCAAGTTGCAGAAGGAAGAGCTCATCAAACTCGACGACGCCGCGACCGTCATACGCAACAAGAACGAGAAGGTGCACGTTAAGCAAGCCCGCAGCCTCGTTGGCGAAGGCACGCTTGGCGGTGCGTTCTGGGGTATGCTGATAGGCTTGCTGTTTTTTGTGCCGCTCGCCGGGCTGGCCACCGGCGCCATCATGGGCGGCATTCTCGGCAAGTTATCGGATTACGGCATTAACGACCAGTTCATTAAGGAAATTGGCCAGAAACTGACACCGGGTTCATCAGCGGTTTTCCTGCTGGTCCGCGACGCCCAGGCCGAAAAGGTGGTTGAAGCCCTCAAGCCATACCGAGGTGAGATCATCCACACGTCGCTTTCGCCCAGCGAGGAGACGGCGCTCAAAGAGGCCTTCGCGTCAGCCTAATGCCTAACGCCTCATGCCTCATGTTGGCAGCGCGACCAGCCACCGGCCGGCTCTAGGACATTCCTCGAACCGGCCGGTTTGGGCCGGCCGGCCCGAGCTGGCCCCGGCCAGCGCGCTACTCGGCGGCGGGGCGGCGGCCGGCGGCCAACTCGCGCAGCACCTGCGCCGCCCGTCCAGAAAACCGGCGCACCGGCCGGCCAGAACGGCCCTCCGCCGGCACGAGCAAGCGCAAGCCACGGGGCACCACGCGCAGCCGCACCGGCGCCGTTAGCTCCAGGCTCTCGCCGTCCACGCCGGCCATAACCGTGCCAGACGCAGTGTCCAAGCTAAACTCGGTGGCTAGCCACTCATTCAGGCCGGCGGCGCCAACGGCCGTGGTAGGCAGCAGCCGCCGCAGCACCGCTGGGCTCAATTCCGGCACCACGAGCACCTGCAGCTGGCCCTCATCCAGCCGGCGCCGCCCACCGAGCTCGCCCAGTTTGAGGGTTTCGTACCGGTTGACGCCCACCAAAATTTGCGCTGCCCGTGCCGCCCGCCGGCCCCGGCCGTCCCGAAACGATAGCGGATACGACGCCTCCGGCCGGCGCGCTAATGCTTGCATCACCTCGCGCGTCACAGCCGCCTTGTGCTCACGGTAGTCTGGTCGACTAACAATCTCGGCGTACAAGCCAAACGAGGCATTATTCAAAAAGATTCGGCCGTTAACCAACCCAACGTCCACCCGCCGCTCCACGCCCTCAAACGCCGCCAAAGCTTCAACCAAGTGGTCGGGATCCAAGCCAAGGTCGCGCGCGAAGTGGCAGCGCGTTCCGCCTGGCAGAACCACCAGCGGCACATCATGCCGCATCGCTACCGCCGCCACCGCGCCCAAAGAACCGTCACCACCAGACACGCCGAGCACCTCCGCCCCGGCTGCCACAGCCTGCTCCGCAAGCTCTACCACATCCTGACCCGGTTCCAAAATGATCGTGCGGATACCTTGCTCAGCGGCCCGCTCAGCCAAATGCACCCGCTCGGCCCGGCCGTCGCCGGACTTTGGATTAATGATGAGAATTCGGCGGCGGCCCGACGCTGGCTCACGGCCCGCCGCCGGGTGCTGTGCCGCCCAGTACCACCGGGCCAGCATGCCCGCGACCGCGGTATAGGCCCAGCCAAACAATGTCAGCCAGCCTATCCTCCGCAACGCACCCGGCTCTTGCAAAAACCGCCACGTCACCAGCACGTTAATAAAACTGGCTGCTATGATGAGGCCATAACCCCACCACCGCCGCCGGCCCGGCAGCGCCAGCACCAGCCAGCCGCCCACCAAACCCAGCGCACTACAGGCGCTAAACACGAGCGCCCAGCCCAAGTGGCCGGCAATCAACCATAATGCCAATCCAATCACCACCAGCAACAAGCCCAGCGCCAGCCAGCTCAGCCAACGGACACGCCACGGCACGTTTTCGTTCTTCACCACGTTCCACCTCCTAACCATTTCGCAATGACGCTCATATCACGCTGCTCACGGTACATATCTTGGTTCAGGCCAGATTACCGCATACCCGCCATCACCAATCTGCCCGTCGGCGCGTTACGGGCGCGAGGTGTCCTGGCCCTGGCGCTGGACGTTGACCATACCCTCGCGCCCAGCCGCAGCCGCCAGCTCACGCCCGCCGTCATCGCGTATTGCCGGCAGCTACGGGCCGCCGGCTTCACGCTGGTTATCGCCAGCAATGCCCGTTCCGACCTCCGGCCGCTCGCCGCAACGCTGCACGCCCGGTTAGTGCCGGCGAGTACCTGGCGCCGCAAACCGTTTGCCAGCTACTACCGCCAGGTAATTGCGGCGGCCGGCTATCCACCGGAACGCATCGCCATGGTAGGTAACCATCCGGTCAACGACGTGCTTGGCGCCAAAGCCGCCGGCCTTGTCACTGTCAAAATCGCCCGCCCTTAACCTAACCGGCTCCTTAGCTGGCAGGCTATAAGAATTCCTACAGCACTAGCTGCCGCGCCCCTAGCTGCGCCGGGCCGTCGCCTGGATTTCAATATAATTGCGCACCAAAATTTGCACACTAGCCCCCACCGGAATAGCCACCAGCGCGCCCAAAATCCCGCCTAAGCCAGCACCAATTAATACGCTCACCAGAACCGCCAGCGGCGACATTTTCACCGTCCGCCCATACACAACCGGCTGCAACACGTGATTCTCTACTTGCTGATAAACCACGAAAAATATGACCATGGCAATCGCCGCCGCCACCGACGTAAACAATGCCGCCACTACCACAATCACCGCGCCAAGCGTGGCGCCCACCAGCGGCAGCAGATCAAACAATCCCACCAAGATGCCCAGCGGAATGGCGTATGGCACGTGCACCACCACGAGCATCAGGCCCGTCGCAACCGCCGCCAGCAGACTTGTTAACAAGTTGCCGCTCACATAGCCCGTAACGGCCTGGTACATTTCTTGCACCAGATTGCGCCAATGCGCCCGGTGCTTGGGCGACACCAGCTTCCATGTGTTTTCCACCCAGACCGGGCCTTCCATGAGCATAAAGAACGTCAGACCAATAATGGTCAGCCCGGCGGCAAAGCTCGAAAATACATTGCGCAAAAACACAAAGAACGAGCCGCCGGCCGCCGACACGTACGCCACCAGCTGGTCCTGGCTTTGCTTAATGCGCTCCACCAGATGGAACGACCGCGCCTGATCCGACACCCACGAGTGACCATTCACCAACTGCTCGGTATAACCCGGCAGATTGCTGGCGAGCTGGCCAGACTGGCTGACCAGCGGCGGCACAAACAACGCCGCGACCCCCGCCAAGGTCAGTAACGCAAACGCAAATACCAAACCCGTGGCCAAACCCCGGCTTTTGCGCGGCATGTACCGCGCCACATAGCCCACGGCCGGGTTAAACGCCACTGCCAAGAAAAAGGCCGAGCCAATCCACACCAGCTCGCGCCGCACCAGGTTTGCCACAAACACCGCGCCCACAAATAACCACGTGAGCGCCAAAACTTTCATAATTGAGCGGCTAGAAATTGACATTGTAGGCCAGATTATACCATAATCTATGACTGTACGCGGTTTACCGCGGGAACTAGTGGGTCGTCGCCAAGCGGTAAGGCAACGGGTTTTGGTCCCGTCATTCGCAGGTTCGAATCCTGCCGACCCAGCCATAGAGAACGGATCTCTTCCGAGAGGTCCTTTTTCTTTGTTCTGTATCTGTTACTGTACTGGTCTTCACTGGTTTGGAATGACATTTCTAGCTCTCCATTAATTGTTGCGTTTTCTCAGCCGCACTGGCGATAGCCTGAGCAAAGCTCGAATATTTAACAGATAAGACACCTCCTTTTAGGGTTAATTTTTCGAAAAGTTTGGAAATAATCACACGTCTTAGGGCAGATGGTTTTTTAAGATAACTTTCGGCTGCCTTCTGCGATAGCTCCACGATCACCATCCGCTGCTCCAACCGTTCGCTCATCGACGCGTCCAGGCGGCTCAATTGTTCCTCAACGCCCTCGTGCTGCTCTTTCAGCTGGGCATGCTTTTCGGCGTACCGCTCCTTGGAAATCTCGCCCGATAGCTTATCGTCATACAACATTTCATCCATTGTCTCGATGCGCCGTAGTTGCGCCTGGAGCGAAGTTGTCATGCGTTCCCGTTCCGCAATCCGGTCGCGGTACTATTCGCGCATGGCGTCGGTTACCCATTGAATAACCTCGGGCGCCGGGCACACCAACCGCCTTAGCTCACCGACAATCATCTCCTCAACCGCATCCTCCCGGAGCATCTTGCCGCGCTTGCAGGCCTCGGTCAGCCGCCGGCACACGCCGTAGTAATGACCCTTCTGAAGCTGCCAGGTCACCACCGAGCCGCAGTCCTCGCAGCGGATAATTCCCTGGAGAGGGGAGTGATGCTTCTTGTATTGATGGGGTCGCTTGCCATGGAGCTTATCCTGCACTTGAGCAAACAACTGCTTCGGAATAAAAGTTTCCTGGGCGCCAGGGTATTCCTTGCCGTTAAAGCAGTTAATCCCGATGTAAAACTTGTTCATCAAGATCTTCTGCAAATGGCTCTTCGAGTAGGGCCGCCCGGCCCGCGTTAGAATACCGAGCTTGGCCATATATGCAGCAGTCGACTGCAACGATTCACCGGGGTTCAGGTAAAACCGAAACACCTTGAGCATGAGCTTGCCAGTTCGCGGATCGGGCGCATAAATTCGCTTGCCGTTCTCAGTAAACTTGTAGCCAATTAGAGCTCTGCTAGAATAATTGCATGCTCATCAAAACACAAAAACTCCTCAAATCGAATCGAATGTGCGTAGCCATGACTGGCCTCTCGGTCATTGAGTTTAACCGGCTGCTGCCGGCCTTT
>DATDME010000060.1:0-14065 GCA_036518915.1 Candidatus Saccharimonadia bacterium
TCATCTGGGTTGACGCCCTGGAGCGGCTTCTTGCCGAAGATTTGCTCAACCTTGGCCTGGACGGCGGGCATGCGGGTCATACCACCGACGAGGATGACCTGGTTGATGTCCGAGGCGCTCAAACCGGCGTCCTTAAGCGCGCTTTGGCACGGTCCGGCGGTGCGGTCGATGAGCTCGGCCACGAGGGATTCAAGCTTGGCCCGGGTCAGGCTGTAGGTGAAGTGCTTGGGGCCGGAGGCGTCCGCAGTAATGAACGGTAGGTTGATCTCAGATTCGGTGGTGGTGGAGAGCTCAATTTTGGCCTTTTCGGCGGCTTCCTTGAGGCGCTGGACGGCGGCCTTGTCGGCGCCGAGATCAATGCCCTCTTGCTTCTTGAATTCGTCGATGAGGTGGTTCATGACGAGCTGGTCGAAGTCGGCGCCACCGAGGTGAGTGTCGCCGTTGGTGGACTTTACTTCAAAGACACCGTCGCCCAACTCGAGCACGGAGACGTCGAAGGTACCACCACCAAGGTCGTAGACAACTACCTTCTCTTCGGCCTTCTTATCGAGACCGTAGGCCAGGGCGGCGGCGGTGGGCTCGTTGATGATGCGCTTGACCTCGAGGCCGGCAATCTTACCGGCGTCCTTGGTGGCCTGGCGCTGGGCGTCGTTGAAGTAGGCCGGGACGGTGATGACAGCTTCGGTAACCGGGCCGCCCAGGAAGGCTTCGGCGTCGGCCTTGAGCTTGGCGAGGATCATGGCGGAAATTTCTTCCGGCGTGTAATCCTTACCGCTCATGGTAACTTTGACACCGTTGCCAGCCGAAACAATCTTGTAAGGCATGAGCTTTTCGTCGCGCTGCACTTCAGGGTCGCTACCCTTGCGGCCGATCAGGCGCTTTACTTCAAAAATTGTGTTGTCGGGGTTGATGACGGCCTGGCGCTTGGCCACCTGGCCGACCAGGCGCTCGCCCGACTTGGCGGTCGCCACAATTGAGGGAGTCGTACGGTTACCCTCGGCGTTGGCAATAATGGTGGGCTGGCCGCCCTCCATGACCGCCATGGCGGAGTTAGTGGTGCCTAGGTCGATACCGATAATTTTACCCATTATTTGGTTCCTTTCTTGCGAGAGTTGTAGATGATAATACAAAGAAAGCTAATGATAAGGGCGAGCATATAAACTTGAGCCACTGTGGTGCTATTAGCCACCCACAGGGGCGTTATATACGCCACTTGTAATCATAGCGCCGGTATAAGACATCAAGAACGGACTGAGTTTGGATTTTGCTTCATCCATGCCCTCTTATTTCGATCTGTGTGGTAGATAACACCTTACTGAAGATGCTAGCACTTACGCGGGGTGAGTGCCACTTCATGGAAATATTGTAGCAATTAGCACTCGTCAGTCAAGAGTGCTAACGCGTGGCATTGGCTATGACCGTGAGGAGGGCCTTAGCGGCAGCGTCACGGCCGGCCTGGTTGAGGTGGCCGCCATCGGAGCTATAGCCGCTGTAGAGGGCGTAATAGGTATTGCCCCCGGACGTGCCCGTTACTCGCGAGCCGTCTGGCGCGGTGGACTCCACCTGGGCAAGGTCAAATAAGCGGCCGGTGGCTCCGTATGTCTGCCGCATGAGCTGGTTAAACCGTTCGCGGTTGACGTTGTCGGCCACGTCTGAGGTGGTGAGTGGGTTAGTAATATAGATAAATTTGACGCCCGGGTATGCGCTCACGAGACTGGCCATGGTAGATTGATAATGGTTGAACAGGGTCTGGACATCGGTGCCGCTGGTGAGGTCAACGAAGCAGTACTTGAAGAAGGCCACGTTTACCCGGCTACCAATTCCACCACGGATTGAAGTGTTGAAGGCATTATCTTTGCCAATGGGGTCGCCGTTTGTCCCGTTATAGGCATCAGCGAAGAAACCGCCAGCGCCAGAGGTATTGCTACCGGTGAGGTTTGGGCCGGTTAGTCCATACGAGGCATACACTTCCGGTACGCCCTGCATGATGTTGGCACCGACTGATTGATGGCCGAAAAAGATTTTCATTCCCGCCAGCCGCGTGAGGTCAGCGGCCGTGAGTGCCCCGGTGGTGGGCGTGACTGCGGGGGCGGGCGTGGCCGGCCGCGGTGTCGGCGTAGGCGCTAAGGTGGGTGCCGGAGTGGGTGCGGGGGTGGGTGCCGGAGTGGGAGTGAAGACGGAGACAGTCCCGAATTGAATCATATTGCCACCCGACGCACCGGTGGCGGCCACCACCTTAGCGCCGGTCGACAGGGTGCCGCTCTCGGCTTCCAGCGCGGCCATGGAGCCGTACGCCAAGCTGGTAACGACGACAATAATACCCACCAGGACGGCTGCGATGATGAAGGGTAACGCACCATGCAACTTAACCGGACGTGCAAATAAGGAATGACTTGCCATAAGCGTCATGGCTGTATCATACACTACTTGGGCCCAATAGGCTCTTCGAAGCCACTACCAAACCACTCCAGAGCGGCCGCCAACATAAAAAGCCCCCGATACCGGGGAGCTTTTTTAGCGAGCAATGAAGCGCCTATTTGTCGCCTTTGGGCAGCGCTTTGACGCCGGGCGCCTTGAGCTGCAGCTTCTTGGGCTTGGGTAGCTCTTTGTGGTCGAACATCACCTTGAGTACACCGTTTTCATAGTGGGCCTCGCCGGATTCAACTTCAACATCCTTTGGCAGCACAAAACTGCGGTAGTAGCTGGCCCGCGAAGACTCGCGGCGCAGGTAGTTGCGGTCTTTGCCTTCCTGGTTGGTGTTGTGCTCGGCTTTAATTTCGAGGCGGTCGCCGTTAATTTGGGCGTCGACCTCCTCGGGCGCGAATTGGGGCAGCGCGGTCTCGACCACCAGCTTGCCGTCCTCTTCGTAGATATCGGTGGACGGCAGGGCGAACCATTGGCCGGCGCCAGTGAGGCCCCGACTAAACAGCTGGTTCATGCGCTCTTGCATGTCGTCAAGCTCGCGGAACGGGTCCCAATTCATCAGTGAGTTTGTCATAACAAACCTCCTTTCAGGTGGGATTACGTTTTACGCCTGTATTGTAATAAATTGGCACTCGGACGTCAAGAGTGCTAATTTACTTTTTTGATGTTGTCACTTTTGTTTGACATAATTATACAATTCTTGATCTTTATCTGAAATAAGATTACAATGTGCTTATGGATACCAGTTCGCGCTTTACTGACGGCCGCGTGCCCGAGTCGGCCATCAGAGCACTTTATCGGGACGAGCATCGTTGGCAACGCTGGTTAGAGGTGGAGGCCGCGCTGGCGCAGGCCGAGGCTGAGCTGGACATCATCCCAGCCGCGGCCGCTCAGGCCATCACCCGGTCGGCCAACCTAGAGAATCTGAATATTGTGCGAATCCATAAAGGCATCCGCAAAACCAGCCACCCGCTGATGGCGCTCGTGTCGGAGCTGACGGACGCGGTGGGCCAGCCTCACGGCGAATGGGTACACTGGGGCGCCACCACGCGCAACATCACCCAAACCGGCGATATGCTGGTGCTGCGCGAGGCTCATGAAGAATTTTTATACTTGCTCAGCGGAGTATTTTCGGCCTTGGAGCAACTGGCCGACGCGGGCGCCGAGATGGCCTGCGCCGGCCGGACGCATGGCCAGCACGCGGTGCCGGTAACATTTGGGTTTAAAGTGGCGGCCTGGATCGACGAACTAGGCCGGCACCTTGAGCGGCTGCACCAGGTGGAGCCGCGGGTGTTTACGGCCATGATTGGCGGCGCGGTCGGTAACTACGCCTCGTTTGGGCGCAAAGGCCCGCAGGTACAAACCCGGGTGGCCCACAACTTGGGCTTGCGCCCAATGCGCGTGCCTTACCGCGCCACCACCGATGGCATGGTGGAATACCTGTGCGTTTTGGGACAGCTCGCCGGCACGGCCGGCAAGATCGCCAAAGAGGTGTTCGTGCTGATGCAGCCAGAGTTTGGCGAGGCCGGCGAGCCGGTGCCATCGGGCACTATCGGCAGCTCCACCATGCCGCACAAACGCAACCCTCAGCTGACCGACGACTGCGTGGCGATCGCCGCCCAGATACGGGCGCTCGTACCGTTGGCCTTGGAAAGCATGCTGCACGACCACGAGGTGAGTGGCGGCTATGAGAGCATGATGGACGACGCCATGCGGCAGGCCTGCGTACTTACGGGTGACCTACTGGTGCGGCTGCAGGTTATTTTAGACGGCCTTGAGCTATATCCCGAGCGGATGCGCGCCAACCTGAGCCTCACGCAGGGTTTGATTACGTCTGAGGCGACGATGCTGGCTTTGGGTGAAAAGGTGGGCCGGCAAACCGCGCATGAGATCGTTTACGAGGCGGCCCAAGCCGCCGCGAGCGGTGATGTGACTTTTAAGGACGCGCTTCTGGCCGACCCGCGGGTCACGGCCCACTTGGACGAAGCCGCCCTGGGCCGGCTGCTCAACCCCACGGCCGACCGCGGACTATCGTCTTTCATCGCGCACGATATGGCCCACCGTGCGCACCAGTGGGCGGCCGACCTGCGCCGGCGGGGGTTGGAAGCGCCCTCCGCAGTTAGCGCGCCGTAATTGTGGTATTGGCTGGCTCGGCCTGCGCGCCGGCGGTGGGGCGCGTGCCAGTAGTCAGGCCGGTGTTGCTATCGGTTACTTTGGCTTTGGCGGCCGCCAAAGCCTTGAGCCGGCCGGGAGTAGCTACCGGCAACTGCACGATGAACGTACTGCCCTGGCCAGTGGTTGACTGCTTAAGGTTGAGGCTGCCGCCCATGCCCTCGGCCAAGAGGCGCGAGATGTACAGCCCCAGACCCGTACCTTTGGTGTTGTCGCGAGTGAGGATGCTATCGGTAGCCTGCTGGAATTTATGGAACAGCAGGGCCTGGGATTCGAGGGAGATGCCACGGCCGGTGTCCGTAACAGTAATGGCTACTCGGTCGCCATCGAGCTTGGCGTCGAGCGTCACGCCGCCCTGATCGGTAAATTTAACGGCGTTGCCAATGAGATTGTATAAGATTTGTTTGATACGGCCGGGGTCTGCCACCAGGTGCGGCAAGCCATCGTAGTGGAAGCCCTCGCCTAATTCAAGCTTAATGTTCTTGGCCTTAGCCGTGGATGACATTTCGTAAATGACTTTTTCGGCCACCTCAGCCAGAGCCACCTCTTGCAGGTTGTAAACAAACCGATTTTGCTCCAGGCGGGAGGCGTCTAAGAAGTCGTTCACAATGGCAATCAGCCGCTCGCTCGATTCGTGGATGTCATCGATAAGCTCGTGCGTGGCGGGATTTTTGACCGCCTCAGGGTAATAGTCGATGAGCATGCTGGCATTGCCTTTGATTGCGGTCAATGGCGTCGCCAAAAGCCCAAGCGACCAAGCTGCCTAGGAAAATACTAAACCACATCAGGCTGTCGGACCGGTCTTTAAGGCGCAAGATGAGCACAAACGCTACCAGGTTGCTCAACAGCGATGCGAGCGAAAGCAGGCCAAACGGGTTAAAACGGAATTGCAGGGCCGAGGCCGGAGCAGCCGCGAACTGCCAAAATAGCATCAGCGCCAGCGTTGTGCAGGCGATGGCTACCACACACCAGACGACCAGGCGCGAGAACCGGTCCGTGGCGGCGCGTGTGACTACGGTAGACATATAAGCGTCGGCTTTCGTAATACTTATTTAGCAGTAATCATAGGATTTTTAGCATGGCGTGACAATTCCGCCTTGGCAAGGGGCATGATCAGCATGAACGTGCTTCCCTGGCCCGGTTCAGAGTGTTTGAGGATGAGATCACCGTGCATGCCGCGGGCCATGAGGCGGGAGATGTAGAGGCCGAGGCCAGTGCCACGCACGGCGTCGCGTGTCAGCGGGTCAGCCGTAGCCTGCTGGAATTTGTGGAACAAGATGGGCTGCTCTTTGAGGGCGATGCCATGACCGGTGTCGGTGACATCAAGTTGCAGCTGCTTGTCGTCAAGCTGGGCGCTAACGGTGATGGAGCCGGTGTCGGTGAACTTGAGGGCGTTGCCCACGAGGTTGTATAAGATTTGTTTCAGGCGGCCGGGATCGGTTGCGACGAGGACGGCGGGATCATTGGGCGCGAGACCGGCGCCGGTGACGAGCCCAACGTGCTTAGCGTCGGCGTTAGCCTTGAGCTCTTTCATAACTTCCGCGACGGTCTCGCGCGGGTCGACCGGCGTAATGGCGTAGGTGAAGCGCCCCTGCTCAAGCCGGGAGGCGTCAAGGAAGTCATTCACAATGGTAATGAGACGCTGGCTCGACTCATGGATGTCGTCGACCATTTCCTTGAGCTCGGGGTCCTTGAAGCTATCGCTGTAGTAGGCCAGCATCATGGCGGTGCTGCCTTTTATGGCCGTTAGCGGGGTGCGCAGTTCGTGACTGGCAATGGAGAAGAACTCGTCGCGCGACCGCGCCAGCACCTGCTCTTCCGTGATGTCTTGCAAGAAGATGGCGGCGCCGGTGGCCCGCCGGTCTTCAATCACGGGCGAAATATGGACCCGCCAGGTGCGGCCATGAATTTGTAGCGCCTTAATGCTGTGGGCCCGCCTAGACATGAGGCACTGTTGGGTGGCCTTGAGGAGCGTGTGCGGCTTTTCAAGCTGGCTATCCATGAAGGCCAGGTTTACGGCCGGACAGTCTTCGGCGTGGTGGCCTTTACCGCAGAACAATTCGTGCGCCGGCCGGTTGACCACCACGACCTCGGGCCGGTCGTCGGTAATAACAAAGCCAAACTGGACGCTATTGAGCGAGCTATCGAGCTGGGCCTTGGCCTGGCGGACATCCGCGGTTTTTTCGGCGACCTGGCGCTCAATAATGGCCGTGGCCTGGGCCATTTCGGTGATATCGGTGAACACGGCCAGGTAACCTTGGCGCTGGCCATCGTCATCAATCACCCGGCTGAAGGAAAGCTTGGCGGTCACCACGCGGCTGCGGCCTACCCGAAAATCTATTGAGTCAAACTCCGCGTAGTTGCCGGCCTTAAATTGCTCTTCCACCAGCCTCAGGAATTGGGCCGGCGATATTTGTTGCGATAGGTACGGCAAGAGGCCAGATCGGCGCAGCGCACTAGCTGTGGTATTAAACAGCCGCTCGGCGCCGGCGTTGGCGTACTGCACATGCAGGTCGGCCGACAAGCCAATGACGGCTTCATGCATCGTGGCCAAAATTTGGTCGGCCACAAACTGGCTCGTGAATACAAACGAGCGGTGCCGCAACATGGCCAGGCTGATTAGCAGGCCCATGGCGGCGGTTAGCATGGTGGCCAGAGGCGGCAGCGAATAATTGCCGACGACCGGCATAATCCCATTCGTCACCGCGCCAAACACCAGCGGCAGGAGCACGGCGGCACAGATTAACAGAGCCTGGCGGCGCACGAGCGAATCGGTCTGGCGGCGGTAGAACAACCAGATGTGGGTAGCGGCTGCCATCCCGACGAGCACAAACCAGCCGGCATACCACGCAAAAAGCGGGCCCGTAGGCACAATATAGCCCCAGGGAGTCAGCACAGAAGCCGGGTCGCCGTAGCGGTTAATAAGGTTGGTGCGCAGGTCAACAAAGAGCGGAATCAACGAAGCCGATAATAATACGATGGTCAGCCCAGGGTGCGCCGCCCGCTTTGACCCAGTGTACGATAGGGCAAACAGATACAGCGCGCTAGGCACGAAGGCCGCGCCAAGCGTTGTCACCGGGCCCCAAAAAGCGGTGGCGGCTAAACTGCCGCTCAGCCGCAACATGGCCTCGCCGCCAGACCAGAGCGCTAGGCTGAGCAGGGTGACGGCGAGCCACTGGACGGCCGGCGTTGGCCGGCGGACGCGGCCAAGGAGCGCCACCGCCACGAGGTTGCTGACGCAGGACAAGATATCGAGCACGGCGAACCAATTGAAGCGCAGGTCGGTGGCTACCGTCCGGCCGGAAAACAGCCAGATGAGCGTCCCCGCCAAGTAAGCCGCGGTGGCATACAGCGTTATGCGCGTGAGGACCGCGGTGATCCGCCCAGGCGGGTCAGGTGACGCGGCAGGTTGAGGTTGGTTCGCGGGCATACTACTATCATACTGGTATCCCGGTTATGTTAAAACTCTTAAGCTTATTCTTGAGCGGGCGGGGCGGTGTCTGGGGCGGGATCGGCTGGCGCGCCCACCTTCACCATGGCGTGACGCAGGATGGTGCTGCCCAGGGCATAGCCCGGCGAGAGTTCCTCAATGACAGTTTCACCGGCGCCATCAGATGACACGGCCTCGTGGCGGTGCGGATCAAACGGTTGGCCGAGCGAGGCAAACCGCTCCACGCCCAGCTGCTTGAGGACAGCGTCAAACTGCGACCGGATGGCGTCAATGGAAGCGGCCCATTTGGGGTCGGTGGCGGCGGGGCGGTGCGCCGCTTCGGCGTCAAAGGTGTCACGCACCGCCAGGAACTGGCGGACGACACCGGCCTTGGCGTAATCAAGCAGCTCAGCCCGCTCGGCCTCGGCGCGGCGTTTGTAGTTTTGAAACTCGGCCTGCAGGCGCTGGAGGTCGGCGGTCAGCTCGGCCACCTGGTCGTCGGCGCCAGTGGACGACACGCTGCCGGCCTGGGCAGAACTTTCGCTGTGCGTCTCAACATGCACTTCGGTGTGCTGCTCATTCTCGGCCTGCGGGTTATCGGATTGATGAGGCATGGCGATCTCCTAGTTAAGGGCTTCTTCAAGTAAGCGGCCGGTGTATTCCACCAAGCCGATGACGGGGGCGTACTGCTGGCGGGTGGGCCCGAGCACTCCAATGTAGCTGCGTGAGCTAAACGGCGACTCGAACCGGCTAATAATGAGCGTGGCGCCGGAGGCCCGGCCGATGGGGTTCTCACGACCAATGTAGACCGAAATGGCATCGTTGGGGGCGGCCTCGGCTAGCCATTCTTCGAGGCTATCAAGCAGACGCGCCACCTCATAGGCTTGGGCGCCGCCGTAGAATTCGGGGTGTTGAAAAAGTCCGGCCATACCAGAAAGATACAGGTTGGGGCCGATGGTGCCCAGGCCGAGATTACCAGTGACATGGGCAAGCGATTCCACGGCGTTTTTAATGGCACGTTCGACCTCACCGGCCGATTTGACGCGGCGGGCCAGGGCCTGCTCGTGGCGGCGGTCGTGCTCGGGCTTATCGAGGGAGTTGACATAAGCGCGGTAGCCTTTGTCGGTGGGCACGCGGCCGGCCGAGATGTGCGGCTGCATAATGTAGCCCGACGCTTCAAGGGCAGCCATTTCAGCACGGATGGTGGCACTGGAGGTGCTAAACTGCGCGCACAGCGCGCTCGAGCCTACTGGTTCAGCGGTTTGGGCATAGGTTTCAACGATGGCGTGCAGGATTTGCTGTTGGCGCGGCGTCATGGCGACAATCTTTTTATCAGATATAATTGTAGCCATTTTGGCACTCATACGTCAAGAGTGCTAGCCCAGTACTAGAGTTGCTTAAGACCGTCGATGATAGACTTGGCGTCAGCGCGGGCGGCCGTAATATCGGTGACGACGGCAGCCAAGATCTGGCGGTAGGTGCCAAGCACGGCGTGGCTGGTGTTGTAATCGCTCGGCTGCACGGCCAGCAGTTTGGCGACGAGCCCATCGATTTTATCGCCGGCGTCGGCGGTCTTGGCCTTCATGTCATCGAGCTTGGTCTCCAAGGCGCTGACATCTTTGTTGTTGGACTTGGCGGCGCTGATATGCGAGGTGAGCTTGGCGGCCAAGTCATTGAGGTTACTGACGCTGACTGCGGCGGCGTCGGTGGCGGCGACGAGGCGGGTCTTGGGCAGCATGAGCACATACACCCGGTAATCGGTAACGATGCTGGCCACATCGGCCCGAGCGCCGGCCAGAGTCGTCTCGTTTGCCAGCTTAGTTTTGAGGCTGGTGAGACCGGTGGACTCATCTTGGATTTGCTTAGCGAGCGCGCCCTTATCGGCCGCCGAGATTTTTCGGGCCTTGGCAAGTTTTTCGAACGCCGCCGTGAGGTTGGTGAGGCGGCGGTCAATTTCGGCCGCGCCCTTGGTTTTAAGGTTGGTGAGGCGCTGGCTGGTGGCGGCGCTGGGGGTGGGGGTGGGCGTGGGCGTGGGCGTGGCCACGGCCGCCGCCGACAATGGCAGCACCGAGAGGCAGACCGCGATGGTTATGCTACGGCTGAGGGCTTGTCGCGTCATTCTGAGAGGTCTCCTTGTTTGTCGCCTAGGGATGTGTCGGCGCCGTTAAGGGCGTCGTCGAGCTGGGAGGTGCTGGAATCGGCGCTCTGGTAGGCAGCGTTCAGGTCGGCGGTGGAGGCTTGCGGAGCAGGGGTGGAGCCGCTACTGGTTAATCCCGAGACATGCAGGTTGCCCGTGAAATACAGATAACCAACGGCGCCGGCGGCTAGCACCATTAAGAAGGCAATGATAAGCCCGGCTACTAGACCGCGGCGGGAATGGTGCGAGCCGGCCGGTTTGCTGGTATTAGCAGCGGCTTCGGGCGGCGGGCCACCGGCAGACTCAAACGGCTGCACCACAGCGGACGGCGCACCAACCGCCGGGGCGGCTTCGGGCTTGGGCGCTTCGGCCGGCTTTGCGCCCGGTTCAGGAGTGGGCGCGGGCGTCGGTTCAGATGCCGGCTCGGACGCGGATGTGGGCGCGGGTTCAGGCTCAGCCGGGGCTTCGGCGGCTGGTTCAGCGGTGGCAGGTTGGTCTGACGCCGCGGGGGCGGCCGTTTCGTGTTCTGTTTGCGTTTCGGGTTTGGTTTCAGGTGTTGATGAGGTACCGCTCACCGCAACTTTGATAGCCACGGACTTGACGGGCTCGGTGGAATCTGCCATGCCTGGACCCTTACTTAAGCATTGCGTGCGGGTTTTATTATACCACTTATGTTCGCAAAGAACGTGGCTGGGCGGCCGTGCTACGATAGAGCAAAGGAGGCCTCATCAGATGACAGCGCCAGATTTTACGTTGCCCGACCAAACGGGCCAGCCGCGATCCCTGCAGGACTATGCCGGCCAATGGCTCATCATTTACTTTTACCCCAAGGACGATACGCCGGGTTGTACCCAGGAAGCGTGTGACTTCCGGGATAGCCTGGGCGAGCTGCGGGCGGCGGGCTTGCAGGTGGTGGGAGTATCGCGCGATAACCAAAAGAGTCATGCCAAGTTTGCCGAGAAGTACCAACTGCCGTTTCCCTTGCTGACTGACGAATCAACGGCGATGATGCAAGCGTACGGCGCCTGGGGGCCAAAAACCTTTATGGGCCGGAAGTTTGATGGCATTACCCGCATGACGGTGCTGGTTAATCCACAGGGCGAGATCGTCAAAACCTACCCCAAGGTTAACCCGCATGGCCATGTGGCTCAGATTTTGAGTGATTTTAAGGCTTTGTCGAGCTGAGCGAGCTCGGTAATGCGGTGGGGATGCCCGGGATGGCGGCCGCGCCGGTCGAGCAAAACCGCGCCGCCAAATCCGGCGTGGCGGGCGCCGCGGTAATCGTCTTCGGGGGAGTCGCCGACCATGACGGCCTGGGCCGCCGGCACACCTGCGCGGTCAAGGGCGGCCTGAAAAATCCGCGGATCGGGCTTGATCGCGCCGGTCTCATATGAGGGCATGAGTACGTCAAAGCGGGCGGCCAGCTCGTAGGTGTGGGCCAGCCGCGCCAAGGCCGCCTGCGAGCTATTGGTGATGAGGCCTAGCTGGTAGTGGCTGCGCAGACGTCCAAGGGCGGCTAAGGTGCCGTCGTAAGGGCGCTGGCGGTCAAAGCCGGCTTCAACGATTTCCACGATGAGGCCGGCGACCTGAGGGTCGGCCGGGCACCCCAGGGCAGCCATTAACCGCCGCACGCCCGGCCGGACGTCCAGCTCGGCTTGCGTCATGCAGGCTTGCTCGTAGGCCTTGACGAACTCGCGGGTGAGCGGCACGCCCAAGATTCCGGCAATGCGGCGCAGGTCGTCCACAAAATCGGACGTAAACAAGGTGTACCAACAATCAAAAAACAGGATAGAAACGGCCATACGGGTATTGTAGCAGGCCGTGCTATCATGCCTTCATGACGTTCGAGAGCCTCGCACTTTACGCGGCGTTGAGTTTGGGGATGTCGGTGTTTAGCGGCATTACCGGCGGCGGGGCGGGTTTTGTGCTGACGCCGCTGATGATTTTGTTGGGTCTCTCCCCTGCCCAGGCCGTATCAACCAGCAAAATCAGTGGTTTGACGCTGGCAGTGGGGTCGCTGGGTGGGTTGCGGGCCGAACGCGTGCGCATTAGGCGGATGCGGCACTGGCTCCTGCTAGCGCTGGCGGTGGCAGTTGGTTTGGCGGTGCCGGCACTTATTGTGTCGCTCGAGAGCACCGTCTACCGGATTGCCATGGGGGTCCTGATTTTGCTGATGATCCCCATTATGATTATCAGGCAGGTTGGCGTGCGGGAGACGCACCCCGGGCCAGTCCAGCGGGCCGTGGGCTTGCCGCTGTTGGCGCTGGCCATGCTCTTGCAGGGCATGTTTAGCGGCGGGCTGGCCACGCTGGTAAACATTGTGCTCATGAGCATGTTTGGCCTGACGGCGCTGGAGGCCAACGTGTTGAAGCGTTGGATCCAAATTGTGCTCAACGCCACCATCGTGCTGATGGCGGCTTCGGGCCTGGCGCTGGTGTTTGGGCTGGGAAGTTAGCCCTAGATGGCAAACATTTCTTGGAGGCGGTCGAGGACCCGATGGAGAGAAGGTTCGTCGAGTTGCCCAAGTTTTGCAATAATTCGTAACGGACTCATTGGGCGGATCTGATCGAGCTGAGCTTGGGCGGGTCGGCCCCGAAATTCACAGTTAACCCGCGACATATACGGCTTGTGCTTTGAAGATAACGGTACGGCAATAAAAGTACCCGCTTTGAGGTTCATCTCATCGGGTGATATAACGAGGCATGGTCGGGGCTTTCCAACTTCGTTACCGACGGTAGGGTCAAAATTTGCCAAGTAGACTTCACCACGTGTCACTCCCACCAAAGGCCGACGGTCGGATGATATGGCGCTTTTGGCATACGGCTCCCTATACGATTAGTAACGCAGTACCAACAAAAATGGTAGCGGTGCAGATGATTTTTTGCATGAGATGGCGACGACTGAGCGTCTCTTTGCCCCATTGCGGCGCAAAGACAGTGAGCATGATGCCCAAGGCAATTACAAAGAATGGTTGCACGTTGGTAACAAGTGCGACTAAAGCGATGGGGGCGAGCAGGGTGGCGGCGTTGTAGGCTACGCGCGCCAACACGTTTATTGACTCGTTGAGTATGCTGACAGTTAGGATGGCCTGGCGGTGCTGGCGGAATAGCCGGCGGAAATCTTGCCGGAAGGCAGGTGCAACCAGCCACCAGATGACGCCAGCCAGCGCTGTGCCGGCGTACTGGTAAGCCGCGCCAGGCCAGAAACCGATATGGGCCGCCCCAATCTTAAATAGCAAGCCCTCGACCGCCAAAATTATAGTGGCAAGCAGCATGTAGCCAAGCACGGCCTTTTTAAGCCGGAAGCGGTCGTCCAAATCAAGGCTGATGCCCACAGCGGCAATGATAATAAGTGCGCCAGCCGCTAACTGTGCCGGTTGTAACTGCTCATGCAAGATCACCCAGGCTAACAGGTAACTAAAAATGGGGCCAATCTGGAAAAGTGGCACCACCCGGGAAGCCTCGTCGCGCATGAGGGCAAAGATATACTGGAAGATTCCCGCAAAATAGAGCACGCCACCAAGCAACAAAATGAGAATGTTGCCCAACGGGACCTGGCGGGCCGCCGGATTGAATATAAACACGGCCGCAGCCAGAACTGCCGATACTCCCGACATGATGAACATCAGGCTACCGGGTCGGGCAGTTTGGTAGTACTTCGTGAATAAGTACTTGTCGATGTGGTTGTTTATGCTCCAGAGGAGCGGCGATAGCAGCGCCAGCCAAAACCAAGTCATAAATTTGATATTAGCTGTCTTTAGCCACCAGCACCATGAACGCCTCGGCCGGGATGTCGACCTTGCCGATGCGCTTCATCTTTTTCTTGCCCTTCTTTTGCTTGTCGAGCAGCTTGTTCTTGCGGGTGACGTCGCCGCCGTAGAGCTTGGCCGTGACGTCTTTGCG
>DATDME010000061.1:0-5655 GCA_036518915.1 Candidatus Saccharimonadia bacterium
AAGGTCGTGGATGTGCCCACACAACCAGCCAACGTCATTGCCAACCTAGACCTCTCCCTGAGCTGATCCGCGATCTCCATCTATGCTAAACTGAGTAGGTAATGATACTGTTTGACCGCGTCACGAAGGTCTACCCTAACCAATCTATTGCTCTGAGTGGGCTGAATGTGCATATCCAGCCCAAGGAGTTTGTTACGATCGTTGGGTCGAGTGGTGCCGGCAAGTCCACACTCATCAAATTGCTGACCCGTGAAGAAACCCACACCTCTGGTAAGATCATCGTCGGCGGCCTTGACTACGACACGATCCGGCCGAAAGACGTGCCACTCGTGCGGCGCCGCATTGGGGTGGTTTTCCAAGATTTCAAGTTATTGCCCAACCGGCGGGTCGGCGAGAACGTCGCCTTCGCGCTGGAGGTGTCGGGTGCCCGGCCCGGTGAAATTAAGCGGGCCGTGCCCAAGATGCTCACGCTCGTCGGCCTCGGCCAAAAAGAACAAATGTTCCCGCACGAGCTATCTGGCGGCGAACGCCAGCGCGTGGCGATTGCCCGGGCGCTCATCCGCCAGCCCAAAATCCTCATTGCTGACGAGCCCACCGGCAACCTCGATCCCAAAAACGCCTGGGAAATCATTGAGCTCTTGCTCAAAATTAACCGTTTTGGCACCACCGTGCTGCTCACTACCCACAACAAAGAAATCGTCAATGCCCTTAAGCGGCGGGTCATCACCATCAACCGCGGCCGCATCGTCAAAGACGAAGAGCAGGGCCGCTACACCCTGGAGGGTGGCAAGTAATGGTATTGCAACTCTGGCGGGTGATTCATGCCGGCGCCCGCAATTTTACCCGCAACCTCTGGCTATCCACCGCCGCCACGGCCGTCATGACCATCACCCTCACCATTGTGCTGGTGTCGTTTATTTCTAATTCCGCGCTCACCAACACCATCAAGAACGTCACCGATAAAATCGACGTCTCCATCTACCTTAACGACAACATCAGCCCAGCACAGCTCGATGGCCTTAAGGCCAAAATTGCCGCCAATCCCGATGTGGCCGGTTTGCGCTACATCTCCAAAGCCGACGCCCTGGCCGACTGGCGCGCCCAACACGCCAACGACCCCCAACTCTTGCAAGCCACCACCGACACCGATAACCCGCTGCCCGCCTCATTCGCCATTAAGGCCCGCGACCCCAAACACCTCGACTCCCTGTCGGCCCTGGTGCAGCAGCCCGACGTTTCGCCGCTGCTCGACGCCAAAACCCCCTTCAGCTATTCGGGCAAGAACAAAACCACCATCGATCGCATTATTAGTTTTTCAAGCTTCTTCCGCACTTCTGGCCTGATCGTCAGCGTGATTTTTGTGACCATTTCGGTGCTGATTATCTTCAACACCATTCGCATGGCCATCTTTACCCGCCGCGATGAGATTGAAATCATGAAGCTCGTGGGCGCCACCAAGTGGTTTGTCCGCGGACCGTTCTTGTTTGAGGCTGCCTTGTATGGCATCGTCGCCGCCATCGTGAGCGCCGGGCTGTCCTATGCCTTGCTATTCGCTGGCGGCCCCAAAGTGAAAGGCTACATTGACCTCAACGCCGCCCTGCATCTGTTCCAAGCGTATCCGTTTATTGTGATAGGCGGCGCTGTGTTCATTGGGGTGTGCATTGGCATGTTCTCCAGCCTGTTGGCCATGGGCCGGTACCTCAAGCTTTAGCTTATTTTCAGGAAACGCTAGCTGTTTGACAGATATGCCAGACCTGCTACCATGAAGATACCTTGGAGGGGCAAGCTCATTCGTAACAAATTTTTAACTAATTTCAGCCGCCATCTTATGACAATCGCTAGTATTGTCACGGCGGCATTATTATCCACCGGCACCGCCGTCGCCGACAGTTTTGACGATCAAATCAATGCGCTACGAGTTCAGGCAGCTCAACAACAACAGCAAGCCTCTGATTTGCATGCACAAGCCGATGACTACCGAGCCGAGGTTCAACGGCTACAAGGGCAAATCAGCAGTTTGAATACCCAAATTCAGATCAATACGCTCAAATCTCAGAAAACCGCTGCCAAAATTGAAGACGCCAAAAGCCGTATGGTTGTCCAAAAGACCATTTTGAACGAAAACGTCAAACAGATGTACCTGATGTCCAGCACAACGCCACTCGAAATGCTAGCTTCATCGGACAATCTGAGCGAGTTTTTTGACCAACAAGCCTACCAAGATAAGATAAAAGATAAAGTATTCGCCACTATCCATGAGGTGCAAACCCTCAAAGACAGTCTCGAAAATGACCAGAAGACGCTACAGGCCATACTATCAGACCTCAAGGGAACCCAAGCTCAAGCCGCCCAGCAGCAACAGCAAATGAATTCGCTCCTCGCCCTAGCCGCGCAAAACGCCGCCGCCGCCGACCAGCAGGTCAAGAATTCTAACTCGCAGATTGCCAGCCTACGCGCCCAGCAAGCCGCCGCCTTGGCCGCCAAATACGGCAACAACGGCCTCGTCGTCAGCGGCACCTGCGGCGGCGGCTATCCCGATAAGTGGTGTGGCGCCGCGCAAGACACCGTCATCGACAACTGGGGCATGTACAACCGCGAATGCGTCTCCTACACCGCCTTCAAAGTAGCGGTCTCCGGCCGGCACATGCCGTACTGGGGCGGCCGCGGCAACGCCAACCAATGGCCCTCCAGCGCCCGGGCCGACGGCATCCCGGTCGACAATAAGCCTCACGTCGGCGACGTCGCTATCTCCACGCTTGGGCCATACGGCCACGCCATGTACGTCGAAGGCGTCAGCGGCGGCAATATCATCGTCAGCCAATACAACTATAGTAACCGTGGTGAATACAGCACCATGACCATCCCGGCTGCAGGCCTGTACTTCATTCATTTCTAACGAACCCAAACTAAACTCGAAAGGATCACACGTTGCGTAAACTTGAGGTTAACCCCGTCGTGCTAACCGGCGCCGGCGCGATCGCCCTGGCCGCGGCCTTTTACGCCGGCGACGCCATGAGCGGCACTGTCAACCTACCCGGCCTGACTCCCACCCACAAGCTCGACTTTTCCAGCCTCAACAGCATTTACGGCCTCATGCAACGCAATTTCGACGGCAAAGCTGATGACACCAAGGCCCTCGACGGTGCCAAGGCCGGTTTGGTCGCCTCGCTGGGTGACCCCTACACCGTCTACCTCACCGCCGACGAAGCCCACAAGCTCAATGATGATCTGAACGGCAAGCTTTCGGGCATCGGCGCCGAGATCGGCAAGAAGAACAACGTGATTACAGTAGTGGCGCCCATTTCCGGCGCCCCCGCCGACAAAGCCGGCCTCAAAGCTGGCGACATCATTGCCACCATCAACGGCGAAGACACCTCAAACATGTCCGTGGACATGGCGGTTACCAAAATCCGCGGCCAGAAAGATACCAAAGTTACGCTCAAGCTCATCCGCCAGGGTGCCGATGAGCCCATCACCCTCACCATCGCGCGCGACGACATTACCGTCCCCAGCGTCAAATCCAGCATGAAAAACGGCAACGTCGCCTATATTAACGTCACGCAATTTGGCCCCGACACCGCCGACGCCGTGCGGTCGGCCGCTGCCAGCCTCAAAAACCAGGGCGCCACGAAGGTCATTCTTGACCTGCGCAACGACCCCGGCGGCTACCTCGACGCCGGCGTTTCCGTGGCCAGCCAATTCCTGACGAGCGGCAAGCCGGTGGTATCTGAACACGTCGGCTCAAGCGTCACCAACGAGCTGCGCGCCACCAACGGCGGCCTGCTCATCGGCCTGCCCACCGTGGTGCTCATCAACGGCGGCTCGGCCAGCGCCAGTGAGATTGTGGCCGCCGCCCTGCACGACAACCATGCTGCCAAACTCGTGGGCGAGAAAAGCTTCGGCAAGGGGAGCGTGCAAGAAATTAAAACCCTGCCCGACGGCGCCGAGCTGAAAGTCACCGTAGCCCACTGGTACACGCCCGCCGGCATCAACATCGGCAAGGCCGGTATTGAGCCCGACGTTGAAGTTAAGCTCACCACCGACGACTACAACGCCGGCCGCGACCCCCAGCTCGATAAGGCCATCGAATTACTGCAATAGCCGTGTGCTCGGCTAAGCTCGGCCGGCCTTACGCTCCAGCCGTGTCACGCGGTAGCCGTGGTCGGAGACCACCGCCTTAACGTCGGCAATTTCTGCATCGACGCCATCAAAACGAAGGTCCATGGCGTCGAACCTGGCGTCCATGGCGTCAAACCTGGCGTCCATGGCGTCAAACCGCGCATCTACCGCTTCAAACCGCGCGTCCATGGCCGCGAACCGCGCATCAATCACCAGAAACTGCTCGGCCGTGCTGGCAGCCAGATTCTCAATATCTTGCCGAACCTGCACCAGTTGCCGGTCAACCGCCGCAAACCTGGGCTCTACAACCGCCTCGACAACCCCCTTAATACCATCTAAATCCGCCTGCGTTAATGCCATGCCGCGTTCCTTTCTGCTCTCAGTGTATCAACTCCCGCGATGACTGTCCGACAATCATAACGCTTGCGCTCCAGCAAACCCCAGCGTATATTCAAGATATTAGAGTGAGGTATCAATCCAGCTCCCCGCCATCAGGGAGGCTGGTTTCGATATGTGAAAGGAGTTGTGTGGCAAAGTTACAACATACCAAGTACATCTTTGTTACAGGGGGAGTTCTTTCGGGACTCGGCAAAGGCATCACCGCGGCGTCCATCGGAAACATTCTGAAGGCCCGCGGTTTTTCAGTTAACATTCAGAAGCTGGATGTGTACTTTAACACCGACGCCGGCACGCTGAATCCGGCGGAGCACGGCGAGGTCTTCGTCACCAAAGACGGCGCCGAAACTGACCTTGACTTAGGCCACTATGAGCGTTTCCTCGACGAAGAGCTCACCAAACGCAGCTCCGTTATGAACGGCCACATTTACGCCAAAGTCATCGCCGACGAGCGGGCGGGGAAGTACCTCGGCAAAACCGTGCAAATCGTGCCGCACGTAACGGGCGAGATTCAGGAGCAAATCATTGCCGCCGCCCAGGGCTTTGATTTCCATATCGTGGAACTTGGCGGCACAGTGGGAGATATTGAATCAACCGCCGCCCTGGAAGCCATCCGCCAGCTACGGCGCCGGCTCGGCGTCGAGAATACCCTCTATGTGTATGTGGTGTACCTGCCGTACCTCGGCGCTTCGGGCGAAACCAAGAGTAAGCCCGCCCAAAACGCTGTGCGCGACTTGCGGGCTGCCGGCATCCAGCCTGACGTCCTCATTGCCCGCAGCGAGCGGCCGTTCAACGGACCGGTCAAAAAGAAGCTCAGCATTTTCTGCGATGTCGAAGAAGCCGGCATCATTCCGGTGCCCAACGCCAAATCAGTCTATGAAGTGCCGCTCATGCTCGAGGAGGCCGGCCTCGGCAATTACCTGCTCGACAAGCTGGCGCTCAAACCGGTTGAGGCCAACCTGGAAGCCTGGCGGAAGCTGTCGCGCCTCATTCACCACCCCGACCACCAAGCGCTCAAGATCGCCGTCGTCGCCAAATACATGGACAACGAAGACACCTACATGAGTGTGTTTGAGGCCATTAAATCGGCCGGCTGGGCCAACCGCATCCGCCCCGAAATCTGTTGGGTAGAAGCCGAGA
>DATDME010000062.1:0-15616 GCA_036518915.1 Candidatus Saccharimonadia bacterium
GGATACCACTGTAGCCTAGAGGTTATTTATGTAAAAACAGGACTAACATGAAGGCGCTTCTTGGTACAAAACTCGGAATGACCCAGCTGTTTGCGGAAGACGGCAGCGTTCTGCGTGTCACCCTTATCCAAGCCGGGCCCTGCGTCGTAACGCAGGTCAAAACCGCTGAAAAGGACGGTTACAACGCCGTTCAGCTCGGGTTTGGAGAGGCGAAACACCAACCGAAGCCCCAGGCCGGCCATCTCAAGGCCAGCGGGGCGAATTCGCGTACCCTTCGCGAAATCCGCATTAACGATATTGACCCTAACCACCCGCAGGCCAAAGCCCGCACTGCCGTGGCATCAGAAGCTCTCGCGCTTGAAATTGGCGCCCAGCTCGATGTCACGGTTTTTGAAGTTGGCGACGACATTGAAGTCACTGGCTTGTCCAAAGGTAAAGGCTTTGCCGGTACCGTTAAGCGGCACAACTTTACCACCGGCCCCAAGACCCACGGCTCGCACAACTACCGCGCCCCTGGTTCGATTGGTTCCGGTTACCCGGAGCACGTCTTCAAAGGTATGCGCATGGCCGGCCGCATGGGCCACGATCAGGTAACCGTGAAGGGCCTGAAAGTTACCGTGGTTAACCCTGAACTGGGTATTATTGGCGTCTCGGGTGCCGTTCCTGGTCCCAAACGCGGCCTCGTTACCCTGAAAGGAGCGCTGTGATGGCTCAGGCACATGCATTTTCCGTCACCGGCGCTAAGCACGAAGCCGTCAAGCTCGACGCTGCCGTGTTTGGCATTGAAAATGTCAACGAACAGCTGGTTGGCCAAGCCTACCGCACCTACTTAGCCAACGGCCGCAGCGCCGCCGCTTCTACTCTGAAGCGTAGCCAGGTGGCCGGTGGCGGCAAGAAGCCCTGGCGCCAAAAAGGCACCGGCCGGGCCCGTGTGGGTTCCATCCGCGTGCCTCACTGGCGCGGTGGTGGTGTAGTCTTCGGTCCTACCGGCAACCAGAACTACGAGTTAACCATGCCGGTCCGCATGAAGCGCATGGCCATCCGCCAGGCTCTCAGCCTGCGCGCCACCGCCGGCGACATCATCATTCTGGAAGACTTCACGAGCGCCGAAGGCCGGGTCAAGCCCACCATCGAACTACTCGCTAAGCTGAACCTTGAGGGCAACATCCTCATGGCGGTCGCCGAAAAGACTGACCTCATCGAGCGAGCCACCCGCAACGTGGCCGGCCTCAAGGTCGTCCAGGCTAAGTACCTGAACGTCTACGACCTTATGAATGCCGACAAACTCGTCATCACCCAGAAGTCGCTGGATGTCATTACAGAATGGCTGGGAGACAAGTAATGAGCCAGCTTATCCTTACCCCTAAAATTTCCGAGAAGGCGATTTTCATGGCTGAGCGCGGCATCTTCATCTTTGAAGTGCCCACCAGCACCAACAAGATTGAGATCGCCAAGGCCGTTGAAGCCCAATTCAAGGTCAATGTCACCGATGTGAACATTGTAGTTGCCAAGGGCAAACTCAAGCGCTTCAAGCAGGTTTTTGGCCGCCAGAAAGATACCAAGAAGGCCATGGTCAAGTTGAAGAAGGGCCAAAACATTGAACTCTTCGAGGGAGCAAAGTAATGGCGTTGAAACTCTACAAACCCACGACTCCCGGCCGCCGCGGCATGACCACGGCCGACACCGCCGGCCTGTCCAAGAAGCGTCCCGCCAAGCAACTACTAGTCGCCAAGAAGGCCGGCTCGGGCCGCAACAACCAAGGTAAAATCACCGTCCGCCACCGCGGTGGTGCCGTTAAGCGTTTCTACCGCTTGGTTGATTTTGACTTTAAGAACGTCAAATCGGCCGTGGTCGAGGCTCTGGAATACGACCCGAACCGCAGCGCCCACATCGCACTCGTGCGCATTGATGGCGGCAAGCTGGCCTACGTGCTGGCCGGCTCCGGCATGAAGGTTGGCGACCAGCTGGCCTCCGGCGCCGAAGCCCCCATCCGGACCGGCAACCGCCTGGCCCTCAAGGACATCCCGGCCGGTACCCAGATCTACAACATCGAGCTCGTGCTCGGTAAGGGCGGCCAGGTCGCCCGCGCGGCCGGCGCCAAAGCCAGCCTCGTGTCCAAGGAATCGCCGCGCGAAGGCTTTGTGCAGGTTCGTCTGCCCTCCGGCGAAGTCCGCTTAGTCAACGAAAACTGCCAAGCCACCATCGGCGTGGTGGGCAACGAAGCTCACCAGAACATCAAGTACGGTACCGCCGGCCGCAAGCGCCGCCTCGGTTGGCGCCCAGCCGTCCGTGGTTCGGCTATGAACCCAGTCGATCACCCGCACGGTGGTGGCGAGGGCCAACAGGCTACCTCCATTTACAAATACGGCCAGAAGACCCCGTGGGGTAAGCCGGCCCTTGGTTTGAAAACCCGCCGCCGCAAAGCCACTAACAACATGATCATTCGCGGTCGTAGTCAAGGAAGGAGACGCTAAATGAGTCGATCACTCAAAAAAGGTCCCTACGTCGACGAGCGTCTGCTGAAACGCGTGGTCGGCTTGCCGGCCGGCGACAAGTCAGTCCTCAAGACCTGGGCCCGCAGCTCCACCATTAGCCCCGAGATGGTCGGTCACACCATTGCGGTCCACAACGGCCGCATGCACGTGCCGGTATTCGTCTCGGAGAACATGGTGGGCCACAAACTCGGTGAGTTCTCACCGACCCGTAAATTCCGCGGTCACGGCGGTAAACTGGCGAAAGGTAAGTAGGTAAGTTATGAAGACTCAAGCTACTGCTAAATTCGTCGGGACATCCGCCCGCAAGACCGGCCTGGTAGCCGGCCTGATCCGCGGTAAGCGTGCCTTGGAGGCCCAGAACATCCTGGCCGTCACCAACAAGCGTGCTACCACCCCTGTCGGTAAGGTTTTGGCCTCAGCCATTGCCAATGCTGAAAACAACCACGGCGCCCGGGCTGCCGAGCTGGTCGTTGAAAGCGTGCTGATTGGCGTAGGCCCGTCACTCAAGCGCTCCCGCCCCCGCTCTAAAGGTAGCGCCAACCGCATCCTCAAGCGCATGAGCCACATCACCGTGGTCGTGAGCGACGGACGCGAAGCCAAGGCCGCCAAACGGACCGCTAAGCCCGCGGAAGCCACGAAGACCGTTAACGAGGAGGCCAAGTAATGGGCCAGAAGATCAATCCCCGCAGCCTGCGCCTCCAGGTCGACCACGACTGGCAGTCCCGCTGGTACGCGGACAAAGAGTACGCCAATTTCCTCATCCAGGACATTAAAATCCGCAAAGCCATCGCCGGTAAGCTCAACAAGCGTGCCGGCGTCGCCCGCGTTGACATTGAGCGCTCGCCCGGCCAAACCATTGTTACCATTCACACCAGCAAGCCTGGTATCGTGATTGGCCGCGGCGGTTCCGGTGCCGAAGAATTAAAGACCCTGCTGGCCGGCGTAATTGGCAGCCCAGTCAAAGTGTCCATTGAAGAAATTAAGAAGCCCGAAACCAACGCCCAGCTTGTGGCTGAAAACATTGCCGGCCAGCTCGAGCGCCGCATCAGCTTCCGACGCGCCATGAAAATGGCCGTCGAGAACGCCCTCAAGAGCGGCGCCCAGGGTGCCAAAGTGATGGTAGCCGGCCGCCTCAACGGCGCCGAAATGGCCCGCCGCGAGGCCGTCAGCCAGGGCAGCATTCCGCTCTCCACCCTGCGCGCCGACGTTGACTTTGCCCACGCCCTCGCCAAGACCACCTACGGTGTCATCGGCGTCAAGGTTTGGGTCTACAAGGGCACCAAGTTCGGAGACAAGAGGTAACGCTATGTTAATGCCCAAGAAAACCAAGTACCGCAAGCAGCAGAAAGGCCGCATGAACGGCGTCGCCTCGCGCGGCACCGAAGTGTCCTTTGGGACCTTCGGCCTGAAAGCCGAGACCGGCGAGCGTATTACCTCGCGCCAAATCGAAGCTGCCCGGCGCGCCATGACCCGCTACGTCAAGCGTGGTGGCAAGATTTGGATCCGCATCTTCCCCGACACGCCCGTCACCAAGAAGCCGGCGGAAGTCCGCATGGGTTCCGGCAAGGGTTCCGTCGACCATTACGTCGCCAAAGTAAAGCCCGGTCGCATCATGTTTGAAATGGACGGCGTGACCGAAGAAGTCGCCAAAGAAGCCATGCGCCTGGCCGCCCACAAGCTGCCGGTGCAAACCCGCTTTGTCAGCCGCCAAACCGCAGCCGCTGCTACCACTGAGGCGGAGAAGTAACAATGAAACTTGCAGATATTACCAAATTGACCACCAAGGAACTGGCTGACCTGTTGAAGACCGAGCGGGCCGCGCTCGCCCAGGCCGTCATCGACAGCCGTACCAAGGAAGTCAAAAACGTTAAAACCATTAACGGCCACAAGAAAACCATCGCCCGTGCGCTGACCATCAGCCGCGAACGTGAGCTTTCGCAGAGCCAGGAGGAGGCCAAATGATCCGGACACTTCGGGGGACCGTTGTCTCCGACAAAATGGACAAGACCGTGGTAGTGGCCGTGAACTCCGTTAAGGAACACCCCATCTACCGCAAGAAGTTCAAGGTGACCACCAAGTTCAAGGCGCACGACGCCGAGAACGCCTTCCATGAAGGTGATTTGGTGGAGATCACCGAAACCCGCCCGCTGTCGGCCGACAAGCGCTGGGTTGTAGCCCGTAAGGTGTCGGCCAAGGAGTTGGAGGCGTAACATGATCCAGGTTGAAACCCGGCTCAAAGTGGCCGACAACTCCGGCGCGAAGGATCTGCTGTGCATCAAGGTGCTCGGCGGTTCGCGGCGCCGCTACGCCAGCGTTGGTGATGTTATCACCTGCTCGGTGAAAAGCGCGCTGCCCGGTGCCGGCGTCAAGAAAAAAGACGTTGTGCGCGCCGTGGTCGTTCGCACCACTAAAGAAACCAAGCGCGCCGATGGCTCAAGCATCCGCTTCGATGAAAACGCCGCGGTGCTCATCAATAAAGACGGTCAGCCGCGCGGCACCCGTATCTTCGGACCGGTCGCCCGTGAGCTGCGTGACGGTGGTTACATGAAGATCGTCTCCCTAGCCCCGGAGGTACTGTAATGAAACTGCTCAAAGGCGATAAAGTCCTCGTCATCACCGGCCGCGATAAGGGCAAAACCGGTACCGTCCAGTCGGTGCTGCCCAAGACGAACCAAGTCCTCGTTGAGAATATCAACGTCGTCAAGCGCCACACTAAACCCAGCCAGAAGTCTCCGCGCGGCGGAATTCTGGAAGTCACCAAGCCCATCGACGTCAGCAAAGTTATGGCGGTTGACCCGACTACCGGCCACCCCGCCCGCATCGGCTACACCGTGAGGGCGGACGGCTCCAAGGAGCGCACCTTCAAGGTGAGCCCCAACCACGCCAAGCGTGACAAGAAAGCCCCCAAGACCGAGGCCAAGCAGACCACTAAGCCGGATAAGTCCGCCAAGGCCGACCAGCCCGTGGATACTACCGACAAAGGTAAGAAACAATGAACCGATTTAAAGACAAGTACGTCAAAGAAGCTGTCCCGGCTCTGACCAAAGAGTTTGGTTACACCAATCCCCATCAGGTACCGCGCATCACCAAGGTAGCGGTGAGTGCTGGTGTGGGTCGCGCAGTCAGTGATTCCAAGCACCTCGACGCCGCGGCCGATACTTTAGCCAAGATTACCGGACAGCACCCCGTGACCACCACCGCCCGCAAGAGCATCGCCTCGTTTAAGGTGCGTGAAGGCAATAAAGTTGGCACCACCGTTACCCTGCGCGGCAACAAAGCCGAGGAATTCCTCGACCTGCTGGTGTCAGCGGTCCTGCCGCGCATCCGCGACTTCCGTGGTATCAACGACAAGGCCTTTGATGAGCACGGCAACTACTCGCTCGGCCTGCCGGACCACAGCATTTTCCCGCAGATCCCGTTTGAGGAGGTTGGCGCCACCCACGGCCTACAGGTTAACGTGGTGACCACCGCCAAAACCTCGGCTGAGGCCAAGCGCTTACTAGAATTAATGGGCTTTCCCTTTAGGAGGAACGCATAATGGCTCGCGTCGCTCTCGTCGTCAAAGCTGGGCGTAAGCCCAAGTTCTCTACCCGGGTGGTGCGCCGCTGCCAAGTGTGCGGCCGTCCTCGTGGTTACATTCGTAAATTCGCCATGTGCCGTGTTTGCTTCCGCGAATACGCGTCCAAAGGCCAGATTCCTGGCGTGACTAAGGCGAGCTGGTAGGAAAGGAGGAAAAGCTATGTTTAACGATCCTATCGCCGATCTTCTGACCCGCCTCCGCAACGCCAAAACCGCGCGCAAATCCCTGGTGGTGATGCCGCATTCCAAGCTCAAGGAGCAGGTCGCGAAGATCCTGGAACAAAACAAATTTGTCGAGAACGTCAAAGTGGCCGATGTCGACGGCTTCAAATCTCTCGAAATCACCCTGTCCGCCGACCCTGAGACCATCACTTCGCTGGTGCGTGTCTCTAAGCCGGGCCGCCGCATTTACGCCGCGGCTAAGGACATCCCGCTGGTCCTGGGTGGCCGTGGTATCGTGATTGTCTCCACCTCGGGTGGCGTCATGACCGGCCGCGACGCCCGCAAGGCCAACCTTGGTGGCGAATTAATCTGCAAGGTCTGGTAGCCATGAGTCGTATTGGACGCAAACCCATTACTATTCCCTCGGGTGTGACCGTTGACATCAACGACCGCCTGGTGCGCGTTACCGGCCCCAAAGGTACTCTGGAGCAGCCACTCATGCCCGGCATTAATGCCGAGGTTGACGGCAGCACGCTCAACGTCACCAAGGCCGTGGAAAACGCCGAGACCCAGCGTTCCTACGGTCTGACCCGCACCCTCATCAACAACATGGTGGTGGGTGTCTCCCAGGGCTTCACCCGCGGGCTGGAGATCAACGGTGTTGGCTTCCGCGCGGCCGTGGCCGGTAACCAAATTACGCTTTCCCTCGGTTTTTCTCACCCAGTTATCTTCAACCTGCCGCAAGGTGTTGAAGCTAAGCTTGAGAAAAACGTCATTACGCTCAGTGGCTTCGACAAGCAGCTGGTCGGTCAAGTGGCCGCCAACCTGCGCGACCTCAAGAAGCCGGAACCGTACAAGGGCAAGGGTATCAAGTATGTAGAGGAGCGGATTCGCCGTAAGGCCGGCAAGACCGCTACGAAAGGTTAAAACCTATGATTAACCCAACTATCGCCAAATTGAACCGCCGCCGCGCCCGCATCCGCTCCAGGGTTGCCGGTACCGCTGCCCGTCCGCGCCTGTCGGTTAAAATCAGCCTGATGCACGTCATCGCCCAACTGATTGACGACGCCACCGGCAAAACCCTGGCCTATGTGACCACCGTCGGCCACAAAGACGCCAAGGGCAACCTCACCGATAAAGCCGCCTGGACCGGCGAGCAAATTGCCGCGGCCGCTAAATCCAAGAAAATTAAGCAGGTGGTCTTCGACCGCAACGGCCGCATTTACCACGGCCGGCTGCACGCCCTCGCCGAAGCCGCCCGTAACGCTGGACTGGAGTTTTAACGATGGCTATCGAACAGCAGCCCAAAGAATTTGAAGAAAAAGTTATCGCCATCGACCGCGTCGCCCGCGTCGTCAAGGGCGGCCGCCGCTTCCGCTTCCGCGCGACCGTGGTGGTGGGCGACGGCAAAGGCCGCGTCGGCGTTGGTGTCGGCAAGGGCGGCGAGGTGATGAGTTCCATCGCCAAAGCCGTGTCGCACGCCAAGGCCCAGATGGTCACCGTCAACCTCAAAGAGGGCACGATCCCGCACGAGGTTGAGGTGCGCTTCGCCGGCGCCCGCGTTCTGCTCAAGCCCGCTTCGGCCGGTACCGGTGTGATCGCCGGTGGCGCCGTCCGCAACGTGGTAGAGGTCGCGGGTATTCACGACCTCTTGACCAAGTCGCTTGGTTCCAGTAACAAAGTAAACAACGCCTACGCCACCGTGATGGCGCTCTCGCAGCTCAAAGCCGCTCCGGCTAAGGCTAAGAAGGCCGCTAAAGAAATTGCGGAAGTTGCGGCATAGTAACTAAAGGTTAGGACATGCGTATGATGAGGTAGTACAAGGAGAATCGAGCACCGCAAGCGAGGCGTACATAGCGTACGATGAGTGCGGAGCACAAGATTCGACGCCGTAATACCCAGCATACGCATGTACTAGGAAGAATATGAAGATTAACGACTTAAACCTCACCCCCGCTCAAGACCGCAAGCGCGTTGGCCGTGGTATTGGTTCCGGCTACGGCAAGACCGCCGGCCGCGGTACCAAGGGCCAGAACGCCCGCACCGGCGGTGGTGTCCGCATCGGCTTTGAAGGTGGTCAAAACCCACTGTCACGCCGTATCCCGAAGAACCGTGGCTTCTCAGCCCTCAACCCGGTAACCTTCCAGCCGGTCAACCTGGCCGACCTCAACCGCTTCAAGGATGGCAGCGCCGTCAACGCCGACGCGCTCAAGGCCGCCGGCCTCATTACCAGCGCCTTAGCCCGCACCAAGCTTTTGGGTAATGGTAAACTGGAGAAAAAGCTGACCATTCAGGTTCAGGCTGCCAGTGCCAGCGCTAAAGCAGCCGTGGAAGCCGCCGGTGGTACGCTCGAAATTGTGGCTGCCACTAAGACTCCCAGCAAGAAAGCTACCCGTCCCGCCCAATCTGAAACCGACGCCAAATAACCACGAGGGGGATTTCGTCCATGAACTTGTCAATGTTCGGCCAAGTATTTCGGTCGCGTGACCTGCGCCGCCGCGTCTTGACGGTCTTGGGCCTCCTGGTGATTTTCCGCCTGCTAGCACACGTCCCGGTCCCCGTACCAGATAACGCGGCGCTGGCAAACTTCCTGCGCACCTTGTTTGCTTCAAACAAGGTACTTGGGTTTGCGGACGTTTTTTCGGGTGGCGCCCTGGCCAACTTCTCCATCATCATGATGGGCGTCGGGCCATACATTAACGCCTCCATCATTATCCAGCTGCTCACCCAAGTGGTGCCGCAGCTCGAAAGTCTCAACAAAGAGGGCGAGATGGGCCGGCGCAAACTCAACCAGTACACCCGCCTGCTCACCCTACCGCTAGCCTTTGTGCAATCAGTGGCGATGGTAGTGCTGGTGCAGCAGACCTCCATTCGGGTGGCCAACCTCGACGTCATTGGCCATCCCAACCCGTTCCAGTGGATCCTCATGACCACCACCATTACCGCCGGCACGATGCTTTTGATGTGGATTGGCGAGATTATCACCGAGAAGGGAGTCGGCAACGGCATCTCGCTGATCATCTTCTGCGGCATTATTTCGCGTCTGCCCACTAGCGCCGGTCAGCTCGGCAGCCTGGTTTCGGGTGACGCCGCCAAGATCGTCACCACCGCCTTTTTCCTCATCGCGGTTCTGGCCGTGATTGCCTTTGTGGTCGTACTCAACGAAGGCACGCGCAATATCCCGGTGTCATACGCCAAACGCACCCGCGGCGACCGGGTCTACGCCGGCGTGGATACCCACCTGCCAATCCGCGTAATTACCGCCGGCGTTATCCCGATCATCTTCGCGCTAGCGTTCCTGTCGGTGCCGTCGCTGCTCGGCCAGGTGTTATCGAATGCCAAAACCCACTGGGTCGCCGAGTTCGCCCAAAACCTCACCACCTGGTTCTCACCGAACGGCTGGATTTACGCCGCTAGCTACTTTGTGATGGTCGTCGGGTTTACCTACTTCTACACCTCAGTGGTCTTCAACCACAAAGACATCGCCGAAAACCTCCAGAAGCAGGGCGGGTTTATCCCTGGCATCCGTCCCGGCGCCCAAACCTCGGCCTACTTGCGCCGGGTGGTGAACCGCATTACGCTGGCCGGTGCCGTGGGCCTAGGCATTGTAGCGGTACTGCCGTTCATCGCCCAGTCGCTCACCAACAGCCAAGTGCTCACCCTGGGCGGAACTGGCTTGCTCATTGTGGTTTCGGTCGCCATTGAGACGCTGAAGCAGTTGGAAGCCCAGATTATCACGACGTCTTACGAGCAGTACTAGCCCGGACGGCGCGGCACAATGTCCTGCAAGTTGAGTGTGGTGTCATTCGTCGGCACCGGCCGGTGACGGGCCGCCGCCTGCCCAGACGCATCAGAATTGTATACCACGGTTTCAAGCGCCATGCCAACCGGAGGCTTGGAGATATCCTCGGCATACGGCAAAATTTCGGCCATATTCGCAAACTGGCCGGGCACACCCTCAAAAAACGACACCAGCTCCGATGACGCCCGCGCCTCCCGGGCCGCTTCCGCCAGCTGGAACCCACTCGTGGGGTACTTGTCATACCGGCCAAGAAACTCAAAAAATTCGCTCGAATTAAGCTCGATAGTTGGTTGCATCGCCACCTCCTTGAACTATCACATTCTGACACGTATTGTTAAGCCAGTCTTGGGCAAGGCTCCAAATTTTTTGATGACAACCCCCTCTCACCATCGCCATATTGTAACGTCCGGCTATCCTTATCTTGATATTGATGCCTATGGCGGCATGATTGGCTACGCCGAACTACTCAAGCTTCAGAGCCTGGACGTGAGGCAGTGCTCGACCACCACCCGGGCCAGGAAGCCTATTGGAAAGACCGCCTCGGCGACAAAGCCGTAATCGAACCGGTCGGTGCCGCCTGCACGCTGGTAGTTCGGGCTTGGCAAACCGCCGGCAAGCTGGCCATGATGTCCGAACTGAGTGCCAAGGTCCTCATCTGCGGCATACTTGACAATACCCTCAATTTCCAGGCAGCCATTACCAAACCCGAAGACCATGACGCCTACCAGGCGCTCATGCCGCTGTCTAAGCTCGACGACAACTGGCCGGCACAGTAATTTCCAGGAATGCCAAAACCAGCTACTGCTTGATCTGCCGACGGCCCTAAAAAACGACGTCAAACCCAAGATGCCATTTCCAACCTTCGGCGCCACGGCCGTCGGCCAGCTCGTACTCTGGAACCCGGACCAGCTCACCGCCAATGCTTTCGCCCAAATGGAAACGTACCTAAGCAACCTGAGCCCAAACTGGTTCATGAATATTATCGGCATTCAGCGGGGCCACAACACATTCTTTACGACCTCGCCCACCGCTCAAGCTTGGCTGACTGAGCGTTTTGGCGTACCATTCACCAAGGGCCGCGCCGAAACTGACCGCCTCTGGCTCCGCAAAGTGCTCATGGCGCATGACATGGCCGCCCAGCATCGCCAAGCCAGCGAGATAACCTGATAAAACCCTTTACAACCCCTTTACAAACATCTATAATCACTAACTGTAGTCATACATATGCCAGCACGTAAACGCACACAATCCGGTACTTCCGGAAAGAAGCCTACAAAGGAAGTAATTGAACTTGAAGGCACCGTCCTCGAGACCCTACCGAACGCACTGTTCAAGGTAGAGCTTGAGAACGGCCACGTTGTGTTGGGGCATATCTCGGGTAAGATGCGCATGCACTACATCCGCATCATCCCGGGCGACCGAGTTGTCCTTGAGATGACACCATATGATCTGACCAAAGGCCGGATTACCTTCCGGCACCGGTAATATTATTAAGCTTTAAAGGATACACACGTGACAGTAAGCGCTAGCATCAAACCGCGTTGCGAAAAGTGCAAGGTCATCAAGCGTGAAGGCGTAGTGCGTGTGATTTGTTCTGCAAAGCCTCGCCATAAGCAGAGGCAGGGATAAATCATGGCAGTACGTATTTCAGGTGTTAACGTCCCCGAAGCCAAGCGGGTTGAGGTAGCCCTCACCTACGTTTTTGGTATTGGACTCACTACGAGCCAGAAAGTTCTGGCCGCCACGGGCGTCAATCCCGACACCCGCGTGAAAGACCTCACCGAAGCTGAGGTCAGCAAACTGCGTGATTACATCGATAAAAACCTCCGGGTAGAAGGCGACCTGCAACGCGAGGTCAGCCTTAACATCAAGCGCCTCAAGGAAATCAATTCCTACCGTGGCCTGCGCCACAAGGCCAACTTGCCCGTTCACGGCCAACGCACCAAGACCAATGCCCGCACCAAGCGTGGCAAAAAGATCACCATGGGCTCCGGTCGTAAGAAGGCATCGGCGAAGACCTAGGAATTACGAGGAAATATGGCAACCAAATCTACCCCCAAAGTCAGCGCTGCTCGCCGTCGTAAGATCCGGCGCACGGTAGCCAGTGGCCAAATGCACGTGCAGGCCACGTTTAACAACACCATCGTCACGTTCACCGATGAGCACGGTAACGCTCTGTCATGGGCCTCAGCTGGTTCGTCCGGCTTTAAAGGCTCGCGCAAGAGCACCCCATACGCCGCTCAAACCGCCGCCGAACGCGCCGGCCAGGCCGCCAAAGAGTACGGCCTCAGTCGCGTTAACGTCTTGGTGAACGGCGTCGGCAGCGGCCGCGAGTCGGCCATCCGCGCGCTGGGTGCCCTGGGCATCGGCGTCGCTAGCATTAAAGACGTGACCGGCACCCAGCACGGCGGGGTCCGTCCACGGAAGGCCCGTCGGGTATAGGAAGGAAGTTTAACCCATGGCACGCAACCTTACCCCCATTCTCAAAGTCTCCCGCCGCGAGCAGACCGCACTGCATCCCAAGGCCATCAAGGGCCTGACTAAGCGCCCCACCCGCCCCGGCCAGCACGGCCCCAATGCCGGCCGCTCCAAGCCGAGCCAGTACGCCATCCAGCTGCGCCAAAAGCAGATGGTCAAGCGTATGTACGGCTTGCTTGAAAAGCAATTCGCTAAGCTTGTGCACGAAGCCGAGCGCCGCACCGGCAACACCGGCGATATCCTTGTCCAGCTACTGGAGCGCCGCCTCGATAACGCCGTCTACCGCCTGGGTCTCGCGCCCAGCCGCCAAGCTGCCCGCCAGCTGGTCACCCACGGCCACTTCATGCTCAACGGCCGCCGAGTTGACATCCCGTCCATCCAGCTCAAGCCGGGTGACGAGTTTTCCGTCCGCCCCAAGAGCGCCGGCAACGCCTACTTCAAGCAACTCACCCAGGACCTCGCCGGCAACGGCACCAACCTGCGCTGGCTGGCTTTTGACGCCAAGAAGCTCACCGGCAAAGTAACGGGCCTGCCTGCCCGCGAAGATGTTACTGAAGAAATTCACGAACAACTAATTATTGAGTTCTACTCAAGGTAATAGGAAAGGGCGACCAACGTGTTACATCCGATTCAACTTCCAGAGCTGCGCAAGGTGAGCGAAGACGGCAACAAAGCCACCTTCGTCATCGAGCCGCTGTACTCTGGCTATGGCATGACGCTAGGCAACAGCCTGCGCCGGGTCATCCTTTCCAGCCTTGGTGGCGCGGCCGTGACTGCCGTCAAAATTGACTCCGTCAGCCACGAGTTCTCCACCATCGATGGCATCAAAGAAGACGTGGTTGAGATCATCCTCAACCTCAAGAAGCTCCGCTTCCGCGTTTATTCAGACGAGCCGCAGTTCCTCGTTCTGACCGCTTCCGGCAAGGGTGAAGTCACCGGCGCCAACATCAAGACCAGCTCAGATGTCGAAATCGTCAACCCTGAGCAAATCATCGCTACCCTCGACACCAACCAGGTCAAACTCGGCATGGAGATCAAGGTCGAGAAGGGCCGCGGCTACGTGCCAGTGGAGAACCGCGAAGGCGAGAAGCTCGAAGTCGGTATGATTGCCGTCGACGCGCTCTACAGCCCGGTCCAGCGCGTGCGCTACTCAGTCGAGAACACCCGCGTCGGCCAGGTGACTGACCTCGACCGCCTGGTGATTGAAATTGAAACCGATGGCACCATTACCCCCCACGACGCCATCCGCCAAGCCAGCGAAATTCTGGTTGAGCACTTCCAGGTTATCGCCGGCAATCCTACCGCGGAAGCCGCTAGCGCCGCCGGCGCTGACCACAGCGATTCCGGAGCTGGCAAGATCAGCATCGAAGAAATCAACCTGAGCCCGCGCACCACCAATGCGCTCATCAACAACGACATTAAGACCGTCAAAGACCTGCTCAAACTGTCCGACAGTGAACTGCGCGAACTCAAAGGCTTTGGCTCCAAGGCCTACGAGGAAGTCAAAGACAAGATCGCCGAGCTCGGCTTTGCTCGAACGGAGAAGGTAGACTAAACTATGCACCGCCATACGTATCAAGGTCGCAAGCTCCAGCTCGACGCCGGCCCACGGCGCGCTCTTCTGCGCGGCCAAGTCACGTCACTGGTGCTTCACGAGGCCATTACCACTACCGAGGCCAAAGCCAAAGAAGTTGCTCCTTACTTTGAGCGCCTCGTGACCCACGCCAAGAAAAACACCCTGGCCGGCGGCCGCACCCTGCGCGCCAACCTGCTGACCGAGGCCGCCGTCCAGAAGCTCCTGCTGGAGCTCACCCCGGCGTTTGCCGACCGCCAGGGCGGCTACACCCGCATCATTAAACTCGGCAACCGCCGCGGCGACAACGCTCCTATGGTCCGCTTGAGCCTCGTGCTCGATGGCGGCGTGAAAGGCGCGCCTGCTCCGGCCAGACCAGCCAAAGCTAAGCAAGCCGGCGGCGCCAAAACCAGGGTCGCTAAGCCCAAAGCCGCCGCTGACGCCAAGGCCCGCGCCGAAGAAGCCGAAACCGTTGAGGTAGCAGCCTAATGAAAACCTATGCACCAAAACCCACCGAATTAACCCACGACTGGTACCTAATTGATGCCGAAGGCAAAACCCTCGGCCGCCTGGCCACCACTATCGCCACCTACCTCATGGGCAAGCACAAAGTCCGCTTTGCTGCCCACCTGGACGCCGGCGACAACGTCGTGGTCATTAATGCCGAGAAAATTGCCGTCACCGGCAACAAGCTGGAAGACAAGCATTACTACCGCCACTCAGGTTATCCGGGCGGTATTAAGGAGACCAGCCTGGCCTCGTTACTTGCCAAGCATCCCACCCTGGCCCTCGAAAAGGCCGTAGCCGGCATGCTGCCCAAGAACCGCCTGCAAGACGACCGCCTGCGCCGCCTGAAGGTTTACGCCGGCACCGAGCACCCGCACGCGGGCCAATCACCTAAGACTTTGGAGATCCAATAATGGCCGAATCGACGCACTACCACTACGCGCGTGGCCGCCGCAAATCGGCCATTGCGACCGTCCGCTTGACCCCGGGCAAGGGCGGCATTACCGTCGGTGACAAAACCGCCGCCGACTACTTCAACAATGCCGCCCTGGTGGCCAACGTTGAACAGCCCCTGAAGCTCAGCGGCCAAGACAAGCTCGGCGTCAGCCTGCACCTCTCGGGTGGCGGCAAGCGCGGCCAAGCCGACGCCGCCCGCCTAGCCATCGCCCGCGCGCTGAACGTCATGAGCGAAGACCTGCGCCCCACGCTCAAGAAAGCCGGCTTGCTCACCCGCGACCCGCGCGAGAAAGAGCGCAAGAAGCCCGGTTTGAAGCGCGCTCGCAAGGCACCCCAGTTCTCTAAGCGCTAACAGCCCAACGTATTCCTAAAAATGCCGCATCAAGCGGTATTTTTAGTTTTATAAGTCTTGGTAGCGTTTGAAACTAGCGCTAATTTAGAATTAATGTTATAGTCGAAGCTATAAAGTGGTTTGAATCTTACATATTATCAGCTCCTTAGCTTACAAAATGGAACACTGAGAGGTCGGCTATGGATCGGCCAAAAGACAAACCCCTGCGCCAC
>DATDME010000063.1:0-5111 GCA_036518915.1 Candidatus Saccharimonadia bacterium
GGTAAAGGCTTACGAGTACGACGATGGGCGGTTTGTGGTGCTTGATGAGGATGATTTTAAAGCGGCGCAGGGTGAAAAATCGGCCACCATTGATATCGCCGAATTTACCGATGAGGACCAAATTGACGTGCGCTATCTGGAGCGGCCCTATTATATGGAGCCGGCCAAGGGTGGCGAAAAGGCGTATGCGCTGCTGCGGGAGGCGCTGCGGGAGTCGGGTAAGATTGGCGTGGCCCGGTTTGTGCTACGGGCGCGGCAGCATTTGGCAGCCATTAAGCCAGTGGGTGGCGTGCTGGTGCTCAACCAGATGCGCTTTCCGGCCGATTTAAAAGCCCCGGGTGGCTTGAAACTGCCGGCCCGCGGCCTGGCTAAGCCCGAGGAACTGGACATGGCACACAAACTAATTGACCAGCTCACCAAGCCGTTTATCGCGGAAGACTTCCACGATACGTATACCGAGGAACTTGAAGTGCGGATTGAAGCCAAGGTAAAGCACGAGCCGCTGCCCGAAAAGGCCAAGCCGGCTGCCCCGGTGAAAGATTTGATGGCAGCTTTGAAGGCCAGCCTGGAGAGCACCAAGAAGTAAGATGGCGCTCGAGGAATACCAGGCTAAGCGCACGTTTGAAGTCACGCCCGAGCCGACGGGCGGGGCGGGATCGGGACCGCTGCGGTTTGTGGTGCAAAAGCATGACGCTTCACGTCTGCACTATGACTTCCGCCTGGAGATGGGTGGGGTGCTGAAAAGTTGGGCGGTACCCAAGGGCCCATCGCTCAATCCGCACGACAAGCGCCTGGCCATGATGACCGAAGACCATCCCTACGACTACCGGACGTTTGAGGGGATTATTCCCAAGGGTAACTATGGGGCCGGGTCGGTGATCGTGTGGGATGAAGGTACCTATGAGCCGCTGGGCGCCACCGGCGACCGGGAATCAGATGACAAGCTCGCCCGCCAGGGGGTGCACCAGGGCCACCTGACGTTTATCTTGCACGGACATAAATTGAACGGTGAGTTCGCGCTGGTAAAGATGCACGGCGAGCAGGCCGAAGAGAACGCTTGGCTGCTGGTGAAGGCCGAAAAGGACGAATTTGCCGGCGAGACGGATGTGACAGCGCAAGACCGGTCCGTGGTGACGCAGCGCACGGTGGCTGAGGTGGCGGCCGGCGCCCCGGTGCAGGTGGTGGCTTTGGAGGAGCTGGCGGCGGCGCCGGCCGGGCCGATGCCCGAGGAATTTGCGCCCATGTTGGCGTCGCTCGCCGAACAGCCGTTTGACCAGGCTGACTGGCTCTACGAGATCAAGTGGGATGGTTATCGGATCTTGGCTGAGGTGGGTACGAAGGGTGTGAAGTTGCATTCGCGCGGCCAGCAGGATTACACGCGCGAGTTTGCGCCGGTGGCCGAGGAGCTGGCGGGCTTACAAATACCGGCGCTGATTGACGGCGAGGTCTGCGTGGTGGATGACGCGGGCCGGCCGAGCTTTCAAGACTTACAGCAATACCTAAAAACCGGCCGCGGCAGTTTGGTGTATTACGCCTTTGATTTGCTGCATTTCGACGGGCATGACACCAGTGCCCTGCCGCTGGTTGAGCGCAAAGCACTGCTGCGCCGCTTGCTGCCGACCGGGCCGTACGTGAAGTTTAGTGACCATGTGGTGGGCCAGGGCGCGGCGCTGCTAGCGTCGGCGCGGGGGCAGGGCTTGGAAGGCGTGATGGCCAAGCGCGCCGGCAGCGCGTATGCATTCGGGCGGCGGAGCCAGGATTGGCTGAAGTTTAAAGTGAAGCGCCGGCAAGAGGCAGTGGTGGTGGGCTGGACTGAGCCGCGGGCGGGCCGGCAGTACTTTGGGGCGCTCGTGTTGGGCATCTATGACGACGCGGGTAAGCTGGTTTACGCTGGCCATTCGGGCAGCGGGTTCCGGGATGCCGAACTGCAGGATTTGCATGCGCGATTGGAGCAATTGGCGCAGGCAACGTGCTCGATTGACCCTGAGCCAAAAACGAACGAGCCGGCCCACTGGGTAAAACCTGAGCTGGTGGCGGAAATCGAGTTTACCGAGTGGACGGAAGACGGCTCGATGCGCCACCCAATTTTTGTGGGATTGCGGGAGGATAAAAATCCGCGCGAGGTCACGCGGGAGCGACCGGCTGAGTCCGTGGCGCCGGCGGCCGCGTCCGAGGACCCGGAGTCCGATAGTGCCGTGTTGGAGGTTAATGGCCATGAGATTCAGGTTACTCATCGGCACAAGGTGTTCTTCCCAGAAAATGGCTATACCAAGGGCCAATTACTTGATTACTATGCTGAGATTGCGCCTACCATCCTCCCCTATTTGTGCGACCGGCCCGAATCATTGCACCGGTTTCCGGGCGGGATTCATGGCCAAAATTTCTATCATAAAGATTTGACTGATACGGCTCCGGATTGGGCAGCTACGCAGGTGGTGCACTCTGACTCCGAGGAGCGCGATCTAACCTACATTCTGTGCCAAGATGAGGCGACGTTGTTGTACTTGGTTAATTTAGGCTGTGTGGAGCTGAACCCATGGAACTCGCGGGTGGGCCAATTGGAGCGCCCGGATTGGTGCGTGATAGATCTCGACCCAGAAGATATTGGCTTTGAGCAGGTGGTGACGGTGGCTCGCACGGTGCATGAGGTGTTGGAGGAGGCCGGCGTCCGGTCGTATCCCAAGACCTCGGGCGCGACGGGCCTGCATATTTATATTCCGATGGGCGCCCGATATTCGTACGACCAGGTGCGTGATTTTGGTCATATTGTGGGCGGACTGGTGCACGCGCGGTTGCCGGAAATTACCAGTTTGGAACGCAGCCCGAGCAAGCGGCAAAAGCGTGTGTATCTGGATTACCTGCAAAACCGCCGTGGCCAGACTTTGGCGGCGCCGTACAGTGTGCGGCCGCGGCCGGGCGCGCCGGTGTCGGCGCCGCTCGATTGGGCCGAGGTGCAGCCGGGCCTGAGGCCGGAGCACTTTACCATGATGAATATTCAGGCCCGGCTGGCCAGTGTTGGCGATTTGTGGGCGCCGGTGATTGGTGAGGGCATTGATTTGGCTAAGGCTTTGGAGGGTTTGGGTGGATGATTTGGGTTGGCACGTCGGGCTGGAGCTATAAGGACTGGGGCAAGGGCTTTTATCCGCCGGGCCTGCCGGCGCGGGAGCAGCTCCCCTACTTGGCCGGGCATTTTTCGACGGTTGAGCTGAACGCGAGTTTTTACCGTTTGCCGGCGCGCAAAGTATTTGAACATTGGCGCGTGGTGACGCCTGAGGGTTTTGTGTTCGCGATGAAAGCGTCGCGGTTTATTACGCACATAAAACGGCTCGACGACGTGGCCGAAGCTTGGCGGTTGCTGCGGGAACGGGCGGCGGGCTTGGGCGGAAAGTTGGGCGTAGTGCTCCTGCAATTTCCGCCGAGTTTTCGGGCCGATGAGGTGGCATTGGCGCGGTTGGAGTCGTTCGCGGGCCTGGTGTCTGGCGGGGACGGGCCCGTGCGCACAGCTTATGAATGGCGGCACAAAACCTGGTTTGAGCCGGCGGCGCTGGCCGCGCTTGAACGGCTGGGATTGTGCGTGGTGCAGGCTGACTCAGCGCGGTTTCCACATACGCCGCAGGGGTTTGTGCCCGCTCGGTTTACGTATTACCGGTTTCATGGTCCGCGCCAATTGTATGCCTCACAATATCGTGATGACGAACTTGATGCGTGGGCCAGGCAGATGCAATCTGACGCCGCGCTCGGCAAAGATATTTACGCCTACTTTGATAATGACGTTCATGGCTACGCGCTTGAGGACGCCCGGCGGTTGCGCGAGCGGTTGGCCTGAATGGTCTGGGGCGCCTGGTCGGTTTGGCGTTCGAGCCGGTTATTAACTTCGGCGCCAATAAGCACAATAAAGGCTGAGATATTCAACCACGTCATAAAGATGATGAGTCCAGCAAACACTCCATAGGTCCGGCTGAAGTTGGCAAAATACCGCAGGTAAACAAAGAACAGACCAGTGCCCAGGAGCCAAATCATGGCGGCGGCCGTGCCACCCCAGCTGACGATTTGCCAGCGAGGTTTGCGGCGGTTGGGGGCGTAGCGGTAAATGATGGCGAGCGCTAGGGTGATGATGACAGCAAATAGCGGCCAGCGGAGCAAGCTGAGCCAACCGCTGTTGAACAGTAACAAGATAGCCAGCGGCAGGGCGGCTACGAGCGCGCCGGCAATGAAAATTAGGCTGATCAGCCGTAGCCTGATAAAACCGCGGGTCTCAAGCACATCGTACGAGTGGTTGAGCGCGCGAATAAGATTTTGCGCGCCAGATGATGCGCCAAACAAAGCAACGGCGAGGGCCAGCAGTCCAGCCTGGAGGCTGTGCTGGGGCTGAGCGGCCAGCATCGTGAGCTGGTTCGTTAAGGCGGTGCCCAACTCCGGTGGCAGGTACTGGCCAAGGCGCTGGGCGGCTGCCAGCATTTCTGCCGGCGTCACGAAGGCGGCGTACAGGGCAGCGGCGGCGGCCAGCATGGGGAACGCGGCCAGCGTCATAAAGTAGGCGACGCCGGCCGCGAGCATGCCTAAATCCTTGTTGGAAATGGCGGCTTTGGTTTCGCGCACTGCTTGCCGCCACTGGCGGGCCGGCAGCTGGGCGGGATTTCTGACCTGGGTACGGGGGCGCCGGGCGGGCCATGTGGTATAGCCAAGCGCCGCTCCAACCAGTACGATCACGGTCGTGGCCGCTACCCCGATGAGTGTGCTGTGACGGCGCACGAGCCTGGCGAGCGGTTTCATGGCCCGGCTATAATGGGTTGCCGCCGGTCACGCCGATAGTTTCGCCAGTGAGATAGTTGGATTCTGGCGAGGCTAGGAAGACGTAGGCCGGCGCTACTTCGACCGGCTGACCGGGCCGGCCATAGGGGCTTTGGGAACCAAAACTCGGGATTTTGTCTGGCGGTTGGTCGCCGCTGGGTTGCAGGGGCGGCCAGATGGGTCCGGGGGCGACGCAATTGGGGTGCTGGTGGCGGGGGTCCTGGTGTGATAGATCTGACTTTGTAAGATTGGCTTTCATCGCGCCTCCTCCTGTGTACTCGTCTTAGGCTAACCGTCTGGTTGACTGATTGGAGCAAGCA
>DATDME010000064.1:0-5538 GCA_036518915.1 Candidatus Saccharimonadia bacterium
CAGGCCCGGCAGTTCGTGGAGCGACTGGAAATCCATTACACGCCTAAACATGGCTCGTGGCTTAATATCGCCGAGATTGAACTCAGTGCTCTCCAGAGCCAATGCCTAAAAGGAAGGTTAATCCAAACCGCCACAGAGCTAGCCCACGAAACCGGGGCATGGACAAAGCAACGGAACGAAAATCGAGCTACCGTTAATTGGCAGTTTACGACTTCCGACGCCCGGACGAAATTGGCTCGGGTACTGTAAGCTTTCAACGGTCACCAACTCCATCTTGGACCTCGCCCGGGAGTGGCAGAGCCGGCCATTGGCGCCCGTCTACGCCATGTGCGTTTACGGTGTAGAGTGCGAAAGTCCTGTTTGTTATTCTTGGACTGGGTAGAATACATTGTTAGCTCCTTCAAGCTTCATTGTACCTACCCGCTTTTTGCACTAATTTTGAACTAATTATTACGCAAGTTATTATGCAAGCTTACACACTGAAAGCTTACAGTACCTGTGTTATAAACGTTGGACGCACCTGGCTCCATACGGAGGCACTGTTGCGCGCTCCAAAGTCCCACTCACAGGAAGGTGTCGTTATGACACGACGGCTCTGGGGAGCAGTAGTAGCTGTACTGCTGGCTCTCAGTGCAGCAACCATGTCGACGTCGACCAATACCGCACAAGCGGACGATCCGGCCGGCTCGTGTGCGTACAACTCGCACACAACCAGCGGGCACTGCTACTCCATCATCCAGAAATCTGGATTCACCGGCGTCACCGAGATCTGGGAAGTGCTCAGGACCCGGTGTATGTACGTGCCGACGACGGCCACCGACGGGTCTCATACCAACAACGAGATCTGGGCGATCAGCCCCACGGGTGACTACGTGGAGTTCGGCCACATCGTGACCGACCCGACTCCCTCTGGCTACCCCCAGAAGCACTGGTTCTGGGAGCGCCACATCGGTGGAGCGTGGAACCACTACAACATCAACAGCGCCTGGACAGCCGGCACGCTGTACAACGCCACCATTCTCTACACTGGCACCGGTTCGACCGGCTGGCAGTTCAAGCAGGGCGGTGCGCTGTTTGGTTCCGGTGGCGGTAACTACCCGTACGGGCCCATCTACAAGGGCCAGGCGGGGGCCGAAGGCGCCTACGATGGCGCTCCCAACTCGGCGCAGGACTCCATCGACGACCAGTCCGGCGGCCGTTACCAGAACGGGGTTACCTACTCCAACTGGGGTGGCGGCGTCACCGAGTACGCCAGCGCCGGGCCGTTCCAGGGCCCCGTGTGGGGCGACGCCGGCATGCGGAACCTCATTCCGACCGCCCCGCTGGGCGGCGGTGGCGGAACCTGCTGAGTGAGAGAGGGCTACAAATGAGCAAGACCAACAGGCGGACCGCTATGGCGGGGGCTGCAGTCTGTGCGGCAGTCGTGGGGCTGTTCGGTGTTCTCGCCTCAAACCAGGCGACAGCGGCGACTCCTCCCGGCGGCGGATTGTCGGCGGCGGATGTCGCGCATGTTCAGGCGTTCGGCAAGTACCTCACCACGAGCAAGAGCGGCAAGCACGTCAAGGCCGTCAAGGTCCATGGTGACAAGGTGTTCGCCGAACTGTTCCCTGACGTGGTCATCGGTGGCCCGAACGGCGACCAGACGGCGGCCCTGAAGGCCCAAGACCTGGTGGTCACGCAGTCTACCGGCGCCGATGTGCCCACCGGCATGACGGAGAGCCAGGCGTACGGCGTCCCGACGGGGCCAAACGTCGTCGTCACGACCGTGATGGACGGCAACGGCTGGGTCATTGCCGTGACTGGCGCTACGGCCAGTACGCCGGATACAGCGCCAGAGAAGAAGGGCCTTGTGACGACCTTCGGCTCCGACGTGGCTGATATCGTGGTCACCGGCTAAGCAAATGGCAGCTCTGAAGTGTATGGTGCACGGCCCTCACTTCCGGTATGGGCAGGACTGGGGTTCGACTCCCTGGCAGAGCGCTAATGCGGGAGTGGTACTGGTTTTAAAAAACCGGTACCACTCCCCTTTCTGTGTTTTAAAAGCAGTTTGTTTTGCGAGCGCTGCAGTTCCCCCCTACGGATTACAGCGGCCAAATCGTCGTATATGTACTATTTCTGCTTCGAACGGCCATCGCGCCGATCCCGGTGTACGCTCCCATATATTGAGGTGGGGGCATATTGAGCGAGGCGTCGAGCAGAATTTTCAGTTTGTCCAGCTGACGGACGAAGAAATTGAGAAGGTGCAACAGCAATAGAGCTGTATTCAGCCCGGCGAGACCAGGCGGCTGGCGAAGAAAGCAAACGGCAGTCCAAGCGGCTCAATGGACTGCTGGCCGAACGCTCTAAGCTCATGCAGGCGTTTTATGCAGGCGCTATTAGCGTTGAGATGCTCAAGGATGAGCAAAACCGCATCGACAAGGAAGTGCGTGATTGCGAGTTGTTACTTGAGAAGACCAAGGCCAAGTTTAGCGAGCTTGAGAAGCCGCTGGAACAGGCCTTATGGTGGGCGCGCCATTGCAATGAGGCATATATTGTAGCGCTCAAACCACTGCGACGAAGGATTAACCAAGCGTTGTTTTTTATGTAGATGAGAAAAGTCGACGGGCCAATTGAGCGTAACAAAGATGGCGCTAGCTGAGCCGTTCGCCGCAATTAAAGAGCTGGCGAAGCGGCCGGCAATGGTGACTAACACAAAAACAGACCCTGCGGGGTCTGTTTTTGAGAACGATGGGGCCTATTATGAGGACCAGGGTTCTGAAGATAATACATTGGTGCGGGTACAGGGACTCTAACCCTGGGCCTCTTCCATGGCAAGGAAGCGCTCTAACAACTGAGCTACACCCGCGTAGTAGCCCGAGGCCCATCTGCGCAGTGCTGCGTCGATGCTTGCACTCCGCATTCAACGTACGTCTATGTACGTCTCATTTGCGGTGCTCGCTTCTCCTGGCACTGCATCAGATGGCCCCCGGCCTAACAATAATTTCAATGGTGGCGAGACTCGGACTCGAACCGAGGACACGAGGCTCTTCAGGCCACTGCTCTACCAACTGAGCTATCTCGCCGGGCCGAGTATTTACCGATCTGCTGTAAAAGGTACTGGTAAATACTACACTAGCCGAGTGTGAATTTCAAGTCGTGGCGGCCGGGCCCGGCGCCGGCTTGGTGAGGTCCGTCAGCAATTTGGCGAGGCGCAACGGATCGGTGTTGGCCTTAACGATATATTCATCGACACCCTGGGCTTTAACCCGCTCCATAATCTCGGCGTTGTCGACATTGGTGAGCACCACCAGCTTGGTCTGCGGGTGGCGGGTCTTAACCTGCGACTGTTTGAGAAAATCCAAGCCGCTCATGCCCATGAGCATGAGGTCGAGGAGCACCACATCGTAGGTTTCGCCCGAGTCGATGCGGGTGAGGCCCTCGCCGGCGCTGCCCACGACATCCACGGTGTGGCCCGAACGCTCCAGGCCAAGCTGATACAACCGCTGCATTTCGGGCGTGTCTTCAATCATGAGTATGCGAGCCATTCGGATGCTCCCGTTTTTACAGAATGGACGGATTAGGCGCCGGCTGAGGGAACATCGTTGCGGGTGTAGCCGGCCAAGATCTCTTTTACCATGTCGGCAACCTGCTTGGGCTCGTATTCACTCTTAACGATATACTTGACAGCACCCTTGGCCAAGGCGGTTTCGGCGTCTTGCTCGCCGGCCAGGTTGGTCAGCATGACAACCGGAATCTGCTTGGTGTCGGGGTCGGCTTTGAGCTTCTCAAGGACCTGGAAGCCGTTCATTTTGGGCATCATGACGTCCAACAGAATCAGCGTGGGCTTCTCACTGCGGGCTAAGTCCAGGCCCTGCTGGCCGTCACCAGCCATCACCACCTCATATTTTTCAAAGGTGAAGATTTTTTGGTACATCCGCGACATCAGCGGATCATCTTCAATGATGAGTACTTTAGCCATGGTCTCCTTCCGTCATTGTGGAATGGTTAATGCTGCTTACCTACTAGTATCGGTGGTTATGTGGGTAGTGTAAAGCCAAAGGTGCTGCCCTTGCCCTCCTCGGAGGCAAAAATCAGCCGCCCGCCTTGATCTTCAATCACTCTTTTGGCTAGGTAAAGCCCTAATCCGGTACCGTCGGGCCGGACGGACTTGGCATTATCCGCCCGGTAGAATTTGGCAAACAGCTTAGGTTTTTCGGCTTCGGGAACACCAATGCCCGTGTCGGTGACGGTGAGGGTGGCTTCATTGCCCGGTCCGGTGGATAATTTAACGTGCACGCCGCCCTTTTGCGTGTAGTACAAGGCGTTGTCGATGAAGTTCATGATGACCTGGCGGGTTTTGCTCTCATCGAGGTTGGCCGGCACCGGGTGGCCGGGCAGCTCAAGCGTGAGGCTCAGGCCCTTGCGCTGGGCGGCTGGCTGGAGCTGGTGCACCTCTTGTTCCACAATGCCGGCCAGCTCAGTGGGCTGGCGCTGGATCATGAACCGGCCGGAGTTCAGCCGGGAGACGTTGAGCATGTCGCCGGCCATATAGACCATTTTTTCGGCGGCCTCCAGCGCGTAGCTCACGAATTCCCGCTGGTCTTTGGTCATGTTGTGCTTGTCACTATCGAGCGCCATGACCAAGTAGCCGGTGATGGCAGTGAGGGGCGTGCCAAGCTGGTGCGAGGCCATGCTAATGAACTCGTCCTTGGTTTTGTCCAGGGCGCGCAGGTTCCGGTTGGCGGCCTTGAGCCGCTTGGTGGCATCGCGGATGCGCTCCTGGAGCGTGACATTGAAGGTGGCAATTTCGTCGTAGGCCTTGGCGTTGGCAATGGCCACGGCCAGTTCATTACGCATAATTTCCAGGACGGCCAGGTCTTGGTTGGCGTACGGCGTGCCGGCCTGCTTGTCGCCCAGCACCAGGTAGCCGACGAGCTCGCCGTGGGCCCGCAGCTGCATCACCACTTGGATGTCGAGCTCGGTCAATGATTGCCTGAGGTCGCCGGCGGCCAGTTGTTCGACCACCATGAAGGGATGCCGGAGCAAAAACAGGCTATCGCCGGTCAACCGGCCGTGCGGCAGCCGGCCGTGAGCGGCCTGGCCGTAGACGTGGCCGTCGTCCAGCACGATGAGTTGAGCGTTGGTTAATCGCATGTCCTGGGTGAGCTCTTTCAGGAATTTGTCCAACAGCGGCACAAGTTTAAGCTCGTTGGCAAAGATGTGCGTCACGCGGTCCAGCAGCCGCTGCGGGTCGTATTGGTCGCGGAAGAATATCCGGTCGGTGGCGCGCTCAAAAAACCGACGCAACGGTGGCAGCGTAAACGCGATTAAGATTGAGAATCCAACGAACAGTACGTTCTGCAGAACGGTCAGGCGGGCCGTGATAAAGAACACATTAAATAACAGATAGAGCGCTAGGGTGTAAAGCAGCGTCAGGGTTGCTAACAGCAAGATGTAGGCCACGGAACGGGCCACCACAAAGCGCATATCAAGTAAGTGGTGGCGGATCATGGCGTAGGCCGTCAGCGCCACGAAAATGAGGAAGGCCGCTGGGCCCAC
>DATDME010000065.1:0-6809 GCA_036518915.1 Candidatus Saccharimonadia bacterium
TCGACGCCCGCGACCCGCGCCATTGCTCGGAACAGCAGTACGAGGCTCCGAGGGGTGAGGTCGAACCAGGCGCCGAGAGGCTCCTGCTTGTTGGGCACCCAGATCTTGGCGAGCGCTGCCGGCGTTGCCGGCTCGGTCGTGCGCTTCTCCATCGGCGTGAGGACGCCGTTGGGGTAAATCGTCAGACCGCCGGTCATCTCGGCGGCACGGGGGTTAGGCGCGGCCGGGAATCGCTCGTCGAGCGCCCGCTCGACGAGGTCGTTGGTGGCCCGGCGCTTCAGCGGCGGGGCCAGCAGTCGGATCAGTAAGCTCCCGGCGGCCAGCAGGGCGCGCTCAAACAGACGCACGAGCGGCGCGACCGGCTGGGAGCCCATGACCCGGGCGGGCAGGGTGGAGATAGTGCTCATGTTGTCGGATGTCCTTCCGTTGAGACAGTGGAGGTGCGCGGCAAGCGGCTGCATTTCAGCTGTCCACCGCGCATCCCCACTATCTGGCAGGATAGTACTTATGTTGACATAAGAGGTATAAAATGTCAAGGTCACAAAATCCTAAAAAACAGAGCACCCCGCCCAGCTCAGCGGCCGGACGGGGGAGACGCTCAGATGTTTTGGTCCTGCAAGACGCGTGACATCCAAGCCATGGTGACTAATGCGGCCAGCTCCCGTGGGACGGTCGTCGCCATGCTGAGCAGGCGCTCGTGGTCGCGCAGGGCCAGGGGCACCGGTCTGCGTTGTGTATGTACATACGCAACGCCGTTGTGGAGCGTGACCATTGCTTGTATGTCGATGCCCACCGCCCGGTTGGCGGGGCCGTAGCCGACAACCAGACTGATGTGCATGCCCAGATCTGCCAGCCGTTCGCTCGTGGAGACGATGATCACGGGATGCTCAATCGCCAGGTCGTGCAGCCAGGGGGCACGTTCCGGCTCTGGGAGATGCGGCAGTTTCTTGAAGTCCTCACTTGTGAACAGCTCATATCGCACGCCGTCAATGAAATCCTCGCGCATCGCGCTCCTTCCGTAGTCTGGCGGGTAGTCCGATCGATGACAGTACACCGGAAATCCACCATACAATAATCGCCCCTATAAATAAAGTGGTACGCTTAATATATGGCCTCAGAATTAATCCGCGCGGCTCACACCGACGCCCAGTGGCGCGCCGCCCTGTACGACTTCATGTACCAGGCGAAAGGCCGCGGCGTGGGCATTCTGATCGACTACGTGTACGAGCCGCCCAACCTGGTGGTGCCGCAGCGGCTGTACAATTACGCGTTGCATCCCGATTACGTTGCGCGCCGACGGGATGATTTTGAATTCGGTTTTGACCTCATTACGGCCGCGCGTACCATCCCGCCCCACCGGACCTATGGCGTGTATGTCGTGCAGCTGAACGATTCGTCGAACCACCTGTACGTGGGGCAAACCTGGTACGACCCCGAGGAGCGCCTGGCCCAGCACAATACCGGCCTGGCCGTATTCCACGCCGCCCGGCCCTTTAAGCACGGCTTGCGCGGGCGGCTGCGGCCCGATTTATATGCTCACCTGCCACGATATACGTCGCCGGCCCCGGCTGAGGCTCTGGAAGCCAAAACCGCCCGGGACCTGCGAGCGGCCGGCTACCGGGTGGAGGGCGGGCACTGATGATATGGCCCAATATATGGCCCAGCCGGGGCCCTTTTTGGAATATCGTCCCTTGCTGGCGGCCACGTTGCGGCCTATGATTCCGTCAATTAAGCGAAAGTAGACGATTATGGGCCAAATTCAACTCAACCCCTACCTCAATTTCCAGGGCCAGGCCAAGGCCGCCATGGAATTCTATAAAAAGGTTTTCGGTGGTGAACTCACCATGCAAACGTATGGCGAATCGCCTATGGAGGCCGCCGACGAGCAAAAAGACCTCATTATGCACGCCGCGATTAAGTCTGGCAGCTTTGACCTCATGGCGGCTGACGCACCCAAGGATGTGACGGTGGGCGACAACGTTCACCTTTCCCTGATGGGTGATGACGCCGCTCAACTCACCAAAATTTTTAATGAGCTGGCCAAGGGCGGCCGGGTGACTATGCCGCTCGAAAAACAGTTCTGGGGCGATACCTTTGGCATGCTGACCGACCAGTTTGGCATGCACTGGATGATAAACATCAACCAGGCCGGCACCGAGCAAGCTAAAACAGACGAGTAAGCCGCCTGGCCTAGCGCTGCTGTGAACCCAAAAATTGCCAGGCCAGCTCAGTCGCGCTGACCGCCGGTGAATCGGGGCCGGTCACCAGGTTAGACAACCCGCCGTGCCCGCCGGCCCAGGTGTGGCCCATATCGTCCACATAAATGTAGCTGGCGGTCATGCCCACTGGGCACATGGGGTACGTGGCGGCCGTTACGCCCGTCACTACCGTGCGGGTTTGCACCGAGGTTTTGCAGCCAAAGGCTTGAGCGAGCTGATTTACGGTATGGCCGGTGGTAGTTTTGGATACGAGCGGATCAGCGCCGCCTTGGATGACAATAAATGGCACCCGGCCGGCCGGCGACAGTGTAGCCGGGGTAAACGCGTTGGGCGCCCCGGCTGCCACCGCCGCAAACGACGCCGGCTGGGTGAGGCCCAGCTGCAGCACCAACGACCCACCGCTGGCATAGCCGAGGGCGTACGTCCGGTGAGCGTTAACGGTGTAGCGACGCTTAACATCCGCCAACAGCGCCAGGGTAAAACCGGCGTCGTCTACCTTGGCCTTGGCGGCCGGCGTGCGGCCGGCGCCGTCGTTCCACGATTGAGGATTGGCCGTTGGGCTGGCCGGTTGGCCCGGGGCCGGCCGCCAACCCTGCGGTACCGCCAGCAGAAAATGGTAAGTATCCGCCGCCGCCGGCAGGCTGGTTTGCGTTAAGAAGTCGGCGGCGGTGCTGCCCTCGCCGTGATAGGCCACCACCAGCGCCGCCGGCTGGCCCTGGCGGTACCCGGCCGGCACGTACATCAGGTAGTGCCGCTCGGCTGCGCCCACCCGCACGGTGAGGTCGGTGGTGGCGCCGAGCAGTTTGCCGGCCGGGCTAGCGCTAGCGCCGGCGCCGGCACCGGCGCTGGGCGGCGCCGGTTGGTGGCGCGTACTCACCGCCCAACCGCCGGCAGCCAATCCCACTACCAGCAAGCCCGCGACCCCCCAGATCCACCATCTCGACTGCATGCCTCTGATGGTAGCATTATCATCCGCTCAAAAGAACCATAAGCACCATCACGAAGCCAAAATCCAGTGAAAGGGCACGCAGTATTACGAACCAAAGTTACTAATTTAGGCGTGAAATACGAACTTTGGTTGCTAATATTTTGGAACGAAACTCTCCGGCGGTCAGCGGACGAGCCGCGCCAGCTGCTCCAGTAAGACGTCCAGCCACCACAACGTGACCCGGTACTCGGCCGCCAGCCTCACCAGCACGGCGTTCACGGCCGCGTACTGCTCGCCCAAATGCGTCCCCGGCGCGAATTCCGGCATGACGCCCAAACCGCGCAGCGCCCGCTCGCTGTAATCATTCCACACGCCGTACTGCCGCGGGTGGGTCACCAGCAGAATGGGCGTGAGTTTGGCTTTGCCCAAGTGAGGAATGGCCAGTGCGCCCCGGCCCGGCTCCAGCTCGTTGAGCCGGTCGGCGATGGGCCGCGCTTCGTCGAGCAGCACGCCCAGGGCCGCCCGCAGTCGCTCCATATCGGCCGTCACGTCATCCTTGGAAATCTCGCGCCAGCGTTTGTTTTGGCGGTAGCTTAAAAATCCCGTCATGTCCTGCTTGGTGAGGGTGGCGATGCCCTGCGACGAGAAAATGACGCTCCAATACCCGGTAACTTCCAGTTCCTCAAGCTTGAGTTTCATGACGCTGGGCGTGCGGTCACGCAATGCCGCCAACTGTTCCAGGGGGATTGAGTTTACCATTTGAACCACCCCCACTTGATGCAGTTCAAGGAGAAGCCGCGTACCGGAGTAAAGCGTACAGAGACGTACGACGCACGAGGAACGTAAGGCTTTGACGCAGAAGTGCGCAAGTGAGGGTGGTTCAATCCGGCCATCTTGCCAGTATCGTACCATAGGCGCGTATAATGGACACCAGTTAAACCAGAGGTAGGCATGAAATTTTCCTTGGCCACCACCATAACGCCAGTGGCGGACGTTCTGGCCGAAACCCTCATGGCCCGCCTGGCCCGCGGCCGGGTGTTGTGGCTGCTCTCGGGCGGCTCATGCATCGGCGTGGCGGTGGCCGCCGCCGACCGCTTACGGGCCACGGGCGTCAACCTGGCCGATCTCACCGTCAGCCTCATTGACGAGCGCTACGGCGCGGCCGGCCACCCCGATTCCAACTGGGCCCAGCTGCAGGCCGCTGGAATGAGCCTGCCGGGCGCCAAACTAGCGCCCGTGCTCACCGGCGGCACCATGGACCACACCGCTGCCCAGTTTGCCGCCATGTTCGAACATCACCTCAAAAATAGCTACTGCCTCGGCCTGCTCGGCATTGGCCCAGACGGCCACATCGCCGGCATTAAGCCGCACAGCCCGGCCGTGACCGCCACGGGTTTCGTCAGCGCTTACGATTGGTCGGATTACCAGCGCATTACCGCCACCGGCCATACCCTGGCTAAGCTCGACGAAATCATGGTTTACGCTGTGGGCGAGGCCAAATGGCCGGTGCTGGACGCCTTGGAGCACCGCAACCTGCCGGCCGCCGAGCAACCCGCCCAGCTCATTAAGCACCATCCAGCCGTCACGATTTTTACCGACCGTCCGGAGGTTGTCTAATGCCCGAGCCCAATCCCGCGCCCAACCCCGCGCCCAACCCCGCGCTTATCCCGCCGCCGGCCACACTGGTGATATTTGGCATCACGGGGGATTTGTCGCGCCGCTATCTGTTGCCGGCGCTGTACCACCTGAGCGCGGCCGAGCTCTTGCCGGGATCATTCACCGTCATTGGCGTCACCCGCCGCGCTGCCGCCCCCGACGATATCATCCAGACCCTGCGCGGGCAGCTGGCCGCCAAAGGTGAGCAGCCGGATGACGCCGCGCTCGGCCGCCTGCGGGCTGCCTTGGTCATCCGCACCATGGACCTCACCAGCCTCGACGCCTACCACGGCCTGCGCGGCCAGCTCGACGACCTAGAAACCCGCGCCGGCGCCTGCCACAACCGGCTGTACTATCTATCAATTCCGCCCGGCGCCTACGGCCCGGTGGTTGATCTGCTTGGCGAGGCAGGGCTGGCCGGCAGCTGCCGCCACGGCCGCGCCGAGTCGCGGCTCATGGTGGAAAAACCCTTCGGCTTCAATTACGCCACGGCCGCCGAGCTCATCGCCCGCCTCACCGCCGCCTTCACCGAAAACCAAATCTACCGGATTGATCATTATCTGGCCAAAGAAACCGCCCAAAACCTCCTCACCTTCCGCGCCGCCAACCCCATCTTTGCCGCCATCTGGAACCGTCATACCACGAGCCGCATTACCGTGACATCCAGTGAAGAGATTGGCATTGAGGGCCGTGCCGCCTTTTACGAGCCGGTGGGCGCCCTGCGGGACGTGGTGCAAAACCATCTCCTCCAACTGCTCTCCCTGGTGGCGATGGAGCCCCCGGCCGCCCCAACCGCCGAGGCCATCCATGCCGCCAAACTCCGCTTGCTCGAAGATATCGCCCCCATACCACCCGACGCCGTGGCCAAACTCACCGTCCGCGGCCAGTACACGGGCTACCGGGACGAGGCCGCCAACCCCCACTCCATCGCCGAAACCTTTGCCCGCCTGCACCTATCCATCAACAATGACCGCTGGCGCGGCGTGCCCGTGGTCGTACAAAACGGCAAAGCCCTCGACCGCAAAACCACCGAAATTACCTTTGAATTTTCTGATCCCAGGCTGCCCGAGGCCGGCTCCAACCAGCTGACGTTCCGCTTGCAGCCCGATGAGGGCATCGTGATTGACCTGCTCGCCAAGCGGCCCGGCTTTGCCGACCAAACCGAGCGGGTGGAAATGTCGTTTAAGTATCAGGATAGCTTTGCCGGCCACGTCCGCCCCGACGCCTACGAGCGCGTCTTGCTTGACGGCCTGCGCGGCGATCAAACCCTATTTGCCTCCAGCGCCGAAATTTTGGCTTCCTGGCGCATTATCGACGGCGTGGTGGCCGAGTGGGCCAAGTCGGGCGAGGGCCTGGCAGAGTACGCCCCCGGCACCCCGCCCGCTGACATCCACCCCTAAATGCATTCCGAAAATCGGAAGAAATGCGGCTAATACCAACCCTTATTTCTTGTTGCCGAGCTGCTTGTTCAGCATCCACGCGAGAACCAGCCCAATAACAGGGACACCGATAATTTGAATCTCTCTCGATGCGCCAAATGCGAGGCCCCACGCCACTAATGCTCCCTGTATGCCAATCCAGAGCAAAAGGAGCCGTATATAAATCTGGGTGCGGGTCATCATATAAGGTTAATCGTAGAGTTTAAATCACTATAAAACAAACATCCTCTTAAAACTTACGTTCTAAGAGGATGCGTCTGCCTGCGGGGGAGATTTATGACCTCCTTACGGATCTATGATGGCGAGCCTCTCGACCCTTGTTAGAGCTTGAGGCACCACCAGTCGTTGAGCGTCTTCAGCCCGATATAGCCATCCCAAAACAAAACCTGTCTGTTCTGCTATGCTCATAGGCAAATGCGTAAAATCAACATTTCAGATAATGAGAAGGTCCTCCTTCTCCAGTACTCCAAAGCGTCACCGTTAGTCCTCGTCCGTCTCAAATCACAGGCCATTTTGCTGGCCGCAAACCACGTTTCAACTGCGATTATTGGCAACGTTCAGGACCGC
>DATDME010000066.1:0-15853 GCA_036518915.1 Candidatus Saccharimonadia bacterium
TCAACTGTCACGGTGCCATCTTCACCCACGGCCTCAATGACCTCAGCAATCAGCTCACCGATCTCGGCATCACCGGCCGAGATGGTGGCCACCTGGGCCACCTTGGCCTTGGCGCCGGCAATCTTCTCGGTCATCTCGGGCAGGCCGGCCAACACGGTTTCGGCCGCGGTGTCCAAGCCCTTCTTCAGATCCATCGGGTTATGGCCGGCCGCAATCAGCTTGTTGGCCTCATTCAGGATGTGGTAGGTCAGCACGGTCGAAGTAGTGGTACCATCGCCCACGTTATCGGCTGTCTTGGAAGCCGCCTGCTTCACCAGCTCAGCACCGACGCCGCGGCCCAAGGTCTCGTCATTGCGAACCTCAATGTCCACCGCCTTAGCCACCGACACGCCGTCGTGCGTCACACTCGGGCCACCGTAACTCTTGCTCACTACCACGTTGCGGCCCTTCGGACCCATGGTCACCCGCACGGCCTCGTACAGTTCCTTCGCACCCGCCAGTACGCGAGCGCGGGCGTCATCATCGTAAAAAATCTTCTTAGCCATCTTATCTCCTTAAATAAGTTCAAAATGGGCATTTGAGATGCAGTGCGAGGCAAACGGAGGATCGTAAGCGAGCCGTACAGAGAAGTACGGTGAGCGCGAACCGGACGTTTAACGACGCAATGCGCTCAAATGCTACGCTTTGACTACCGCGAGGACGTCTTCCTCTTTTACGATCAATAATTCATCAGAGCCCTGCTTAAAGCGGTTCGGGCCATATTCAGTGTGGACAATCTTGTCGCCCACCTTAACCTCTTTGACGTCTTTGCCCACGGCCACCACCTCGGCCACCTGGGTCTTTTCTTTGGCCTGGTCCGGCAGCAGGATGCCCGACGCAGTCTTGGCCTCGGCCTCCACCGGCTTGGCCACAATACGGTCAGCTAACGGATGTAGCGTCATTGCGTTCTCCCTTACTTTACTAACTCTAGTCATCATTTACTTTAGCACTCGATCCACCCGAGTGCCAAGCCCCACGTTAGCGTTTTGGGATTTGGGCGTCAAGACCTCCGTGCTACAATCCCTTCGAAGACGCCTACACCGAACTCGATCGATCCTGAACTCACGAGCACGGTGAGGGCACACGTTTTGTTTTGCGGGGGTTATACATACCAGTCTGCTAGGCGTTAGCTAATCAAACATCCCCATATCACGCGACCGCAGATACATCACCGCGGGATCACGAAACCGTCGAATCGGCTGATACTCCGTTACGGCCTCCCGCTCGGCTCGGCGTACAAGCCGCTCCGCCCTCTTGACACCCACATCATCCACCAGCCACCGCCAAAGTTCACCCGACCGATCTTGGCCGGCCCGAATCAAACTGGTGCAGTCATCAATATACTGACCCCGCGAATCCTCGGCCGGCGCCTGCCGTTTGCCGCCCAAATCCCACGGCAAGGTTAGATCCCGAATATCTGGCTCGCCCGGATCAAGCATCTTTTCCAGCACAATATCGTGATACCAGTTATCACCAAAATCATAGCAATATCGTATTTTCGGCCGAGACGGCGTAAGCCATTCGCCGACCAGGGCAGTCTGCTCATGGTAGTACCAAGTCGTCGGTACCGTCGGGTACAGCCGCTTAAGTTCGCGAGCTGTTTCGTTCGTAAAGTCCTTACCAAAAAACCAATCATCATCGCGCTCTCTCGGCATTTCAATAAACACCCGTTCGTCCCCGGGTTTTCCCTGTCGAATAAAAGCATGAAGATGCTCATGTTGCCAGCCAAACAGATCCTGGATTACACAATGTAACTGCCAAAACGTGCTATTGCTGGACACCAATACCCTCCGCCAGATAGGCGGCCGCGAATCCTTCAGCGTGATCTTGAGCTGATAAACCATACTCAGCTGGGCATCTTGAGGTTGTGGGTCAATCGGGTCGGCAGGTGACAACTGGCTCATACCATGAGTATACCGCAAACCCCTAGTTGCATCCGCCATGCATCATGCTACACTGCAACCCATGAGGCCAACCGCACCAAAGCCGAACACCCAGTCGCAGCCCACTGAGAAACTGGCGGGTATAGTTAAGCGCATTACCTTTCATAGTACCGACACCGGCTGGACCGTGCTCAAAATTACGCCGTTTGACCGGCCAAGCGACGAGGTGCCAGTCATCGTCCACCAAGCCAAGGTATTCGCCGGCGCCACCATGGCCTTCTACGGCCACTGGACCCACCACCCCAAGTTTGGCCAGCAATTCCAGGCTCAGCGCCTCGAAGAGCTCAAGCCCGCCACGGCCAACGCTCTGGAAAAATACTTGGGCTCCGGACTCATCAAAGGCGTTGGCCCGGCCTTTGCCAAGCGCATCGTCAAACATTTTGGCAAAGATACCCTCGATGTCTTCGATCACGACATCCGCCGCCTCGTCGAAGTACCGGGTATTGCGCGCAAAAAACTTGAGACCATCATTACAGCCTGGGACGAACACAAAGACATCAAAGATGTGATGATTTTTTTACAGCAGTACGGTATTAGCACGCTCTTCGCGGTCAAAATTTACAAGACCTACGGCAAAGACGCTATCCCCATTGTGTCAAACAACCCGTACCAGCTGGCTAAAGACATTTATGGCATCGGCTTCTTCTCGGCCGACAAGGTGGCCCTCAGCCTCGGCTATGCGGTCGATTCGCCCGAGCGGCTGCGAGCTGCCATCACGCACGCGCTGGATGCCAGCCGCGAGCAAGGCCACTGTTTTCTCACGGCCGCCCAAATCACCGTGCAGGTCAACGAGCTGCTCGACAACCACTTCGACAAACAAATCGCCCCGCTGCTGGCAGAGCTCGTGCGCACCCGCGATGTTATGCTGCGCCCCGGCGGCCCCGGCGGCCCCGGCGAGCCGGCATTGGCGTCGCCAGCTGAGCCACGCTACTACGCTCCTTCCATTTACTACGACGAGGAAGCCATTGCCAAACGCCTCACCGCCCTGGCCGCTGCCCACCCCTCCGCCGACCCAATTCGCATCCAGACCTGGATCACCAAATACTGCGCAGCCCACAACCTTGCGCTCTCCGACGAACAGGCTGCCGCTATCACGGGCCTGGCCGGCTGCGGTTTTGGCGTGCTCACCGGCGGCCCAGGCTGCGGCAAAACCACCACCACCCGCGTGCTCGTAGGGCTGCTCAGCGCCATGGGCCGCCCGGTGCTGCTAGCCGCTCCCACCGGCCGAGCGACTCAGCGCATGACCGAAGTCATCGGCCGGCCCGCCAAAACCCTGCACCGCCTCCTGGAATGGCAGCCGGCCATTGGCGGTTTCAAGAAAACCGCCGACAATCCGCTCCGCGCCGGCGCGCTCATCATCGATGAGTGCTCCATGCTCGACGTCCACTTGGCCGCTGCCGTGCTGCGCGCCACCACCAACGGTACACAAGTCATCTTCATTGGCGACGCCGACCAGCTGCCCTCAGTGGGCGCCGGCAATGTTTTTCGCGATATCATTGCCTCCGGCGCGGCGCCAGTCTTTCGGCTAACTAAAATCTTCCGCCAAGCCGAAGCCTCCACCATCATCCGCTTTGCCCACCAGATTAACGCCGGCGCCACGCCGCGCATTGAGTCGCCGTTTCACGACCCGACCGTCTGGCGTGGCGGCCCCGACTGTCTCTTCATTGACGCCGACGAAGCCACCCAAGAGCAGCTCCACTTCATTCGCCGAGTGAAAGCCGTGCTCGGGCCAGGTGGCCCAACGCCAACCAACATCCCCACCGCGCCCGATGATCCCGACAACGACCCAGCCATCGCCGAAACCGCCAGGCTGCCCATCAACCCCTACGACAACCCGCTGGTCATCCCCGACAAGTTCCGCCACGTCGATCTTGACCAGCTCGTCAACAGCCAGAGCGCGGTCGCCGAGCTTAGCGCCGTACTCAAGCAGATCCACCCCTGGTCCAGCCTGCACTACGGCCGCACCGCCACCGACATGATCCGCGAGCTCTACGCCCACACCATCCCCAAATACGCCGGCCCCGCCGCCGAAATCCAAGTTCTCACCCCCATGACCAAAGGCAGCCTCGGCACCGCTAACCTTAACCGCCTCATTCAGAATACCGTCAACCCAGCCGCGCTTGGCGTCGCCCAGCTCACCCTGGGTGACCGCATCTTTCGTGTGGGCGACCGTGTTATCCAGCGCCGCAACAATTACGACCTTGAAGTCTTCAACGGCGACATCGGCCGCATCACCGCCGCCGACCCCGAGGAGCTCAAACTCAGCGTCACCTTCCCGGGCGGCGCCGCGGCCGAGCCCAAAATCGTCACCTACGAGCCCTCCGCCCTCTCGGAGCTAGAACTTGCCTATGCTATCACCATCCACAAAGCACAGGGCAGCGAATTTAGCGCTGTTATCATTCCGGTCGCCACCCAGCATTTCGCCATGCTTTTCCGCAATCTGCTCTACACCGGTTTGACTCGAGCCAAACAGCTCGCCATCTTCGTGGGCAGCCGCCGGGCTTTCGCCATGGCCGTCGCCAACAACACCATGTTTCAACGTCAAACCAGTCTCCAGGAGCTACTTCAGGCTCAAGACCCAGCAAGCCAAGGGGTTTCCGGCGGTTAGCGAGATTTCGACCGCTAACGAGATTTCGGCTTCACCGCGGCCCGGACCACCTCGGCCGCCGCTGCAGCCGACGGCTCAAGTTTGCGTAGATACTGCGGGCTGACTGTCCAGCGCCGGTTATCGGCCGTCACCACCGACACAGTCCGTTGATTAACCCGCACCACTGTACCTTCAATATGCTGGCCACCATGATGAAACGCCACCCGGTCAAGCACCCTAAACGCTTGCAGTGCCTGCCAATCTTCAATCCGATGAACCTCGCGCATCCGAAGGCTTAGCTCGTGATACAAGGCGCGCAGTTCAAACTGATCAAGACCCCGCACAAACGCTTCAATCTGATGTTTTCTTTGTGCGTCCACCACCAACTACATCCTCGTTGCATTAATCTAATCTGGTTTCAATATACACCCGATGAGCCAATGCCACACCTGAATCTTTCTAACGCTTGAATTGTCATGCCGTTGACCATAAGATGTCGGCATGACAACCCCAGCCAACCCACCCACGCCCAAAGCCACCGATCAGAAAGTCAGCGAAAAGAGCACCAAGACCGAGCTCTGGTCCGCCTACAACGAACTCCTCCGGCAACTTGAAGGTCGCGCCGCCGAACCCGCCAGCCCCAAAACTCAAGCCACGCTCTCCAGCGACCCCACCCGCAGCCTGGCGGAGCTCAAGCTCAAAATTGGCCAGCAACTTGACGCCCTTGCCCAAGAAATTACCAACGACCTCGGCAACTTGCAAAACATTCGCCGCCAAATCCAAGTTGAGCGTAGCCAGCTACTTGAAGCGCGCCAAGCCGAACAGCGCCAGCTAGCCGACGCCATTACCGAGGTCAAACGGCAGTGGCAGCAGGAACAAGACCAACACACCCAACGCCAAATCGAGCTCAAACAAGAACAAGACCGCCAGCGTCAGCGCGAAGACGAAGACTTTCGTTACAATCTCGCCAAAACCCGCCGCACCGAGGAAGACAAATATCAGGAACAACGCACCGCTCGCGAAGCCGTACTCGCCAACCGCGAGCAAACCTTCGCCGAGCGCGAGCAAAATCTCAAGCACATGGAGACCGAGCTGGCCGCCTGGCCTAAGCGCCTCGATGACGCCGTCGCCCAAGCCACCAGCACACTACGCAAAGATCTGGAAGCCAAGCAGGCCACCGATGCCCGCGAGCAAAAACTGGTACATCAGCATGAGCTCGCCATGGTCGGACTTAAGGCCCAAACGCTGGAACAAACCGTCAAGGCCCAAGCCGCCGAGATTGACAGCCTCAAGCGAGCTCTAGCCGACGCCCAACACGAGCTCAAGAATATGGCTGTAGCCGTCATTGAAGCTCGCACCACCGAGAACCGTCCTCAGCCTCAACCCGCTACTCCAGCCGCCCAACCGTCCAAAGCCTAACGTATAGCCCACTAGCCAACAGTAAGCGCCGCGCACTTCAGCCGGCACGCCGCTGCCCCACCGTGCCGGTAGCTATGCCGCTTCAATATCCCGCTGAATCGTCCGAAAAATGCCGTCTGGCTCGGCCAACGCTAGTTGAGCAATTTCATCGGCCCGCGCCTGCGAGTCGGCCACGCTGTAAATTCGCAGCTGCGGCGCATTGCTGGATTCGCGGATGTGCGCGATGTCACCGTTGGCAAAGTACATCCGCACGCCGTCCAGGTCGTTAATTTGGGTGATTTCGCCAAAACCCTGCTCAGGTTTAAAGTACACACCCAGTGCCGTGTAAGCCTCAGGCGTATCGTGCGCATAACGCTTCACAATCGCGTGGTAAATTTCAGGCGGGAAGTTGTCGATGAGGCCCTGCTGGGTGTAGCGCTTGGGCAGCTCGTCAAACAGGGCCGACACCGCCAACCCGCGCTCCGCCGCCGCCATCAACGCCGCCATCATCGGCAGCGCGGCGTCGCGCGTCGGCAGCGCCTTCAGCACCTGGCCATTAATCTGCAAATCGGAGCCTGTTAGGAACCCGCCGTTCACTTCCCAGCCGGTCACGCGCCGTTTGCCGGACGCTTCCGCCTTATTCATCGCCGCAATCACATATGGCGAGCCAATTTTGGTGTGCGCCAGACCCACGCCGTTTTGGGCCAGCCACGTGTCAACAGCGTCGCTCGTGCTCACCGGATAGCCGGCAAAATCAGCCTTCAACCAGTGAGCTACTACCGCCCCCAGCTCATCGCCCCGGTGAAACACACCATGCTCATCCACCACAAACGGCCGATCGCTATCGCCGTCGGTGGAAATAAGCGCGAACATATCGGGGTGTTCCTCGGCCTGCTGTTTAAAGTAGGCGTGGTGCTCCGGTTTGACGTTCTCGGAATCAATCGGAATAAACTTGTCGGACCAGCCCACCGGCACCACCTTGGCGCCCAGGCCTTCAAACAGTTCCGCCAGCAGATCGCGACCCACAGCTGAGTGCTGATAAAACACTACCTTTTTGCCGACTAGCGGTTTATTTGGAAACACATCCAGATAGCGCCGCAGATAGTCGGCCGCCGCGGTATTATCCACCCCAGACAGCTCCGGCGCCGCCTTGAGCATACCGTTGGTATCAAACAAGCTGTTGTCCAGCTCTTGTGTGTACAACCGAGCTCGCACCGCCGCCACCGCCATATGAATCGGCTGCTCATCGGGCTTAAGCACTTCACCGCCCGGCTTGGTAAATTTAATGCCATTGCGGTCGGCCGGAATGTGGCTGCCCGTCACCATAAAGCCCGCGCCCCGGCCAAACGACCGGTACGACATCGTTGGCGTTGGCACCAAGCCGCAATTTTCGTAGCGATAGCCGCCATCGGTAATGGCCTGGGCCATCGCCCGCATAATCCGCGGAGTGCTCTCGCGCAAATCGCCCGCCAGGTACACCACCTCACCGGGCTTAATCTGCCCACTATCCGCCAAGTACTTCAAAAAACCGGCCGCGTTAATGTAGCACTCCAGATCGGTCATGGTTGTCACCAGGTCACGCAAACCCGATGTCCCAAAGCCCAACTCTTTGGGCTCATAGGTTAAACTCTCCCGCAAACTAGCCATGGACCTTGCCTCCAATCAATTTCACTACCTCGGCCCGCTTGGCCTGAAGCGTCGCGGCATCTTTAGCCTCAATATTTAACCGCACCACCGGCTCAGTGTTGCTCGCGCGCAGGTTAAACCACCAATCTGGGTAGTCCACGGTGAGGCCATCAAGCATATCTTGCTGGCCATCGGCAAATGCCTCCCGCAACCGCTCGCGCACCGCGGCGGCATCCGCCACCTCGAAGTTTTCTTCTTCGGCCGTCGCGTAACCCTGCGTGTACTCTCGTACCAGCTCGCTCAGCTTCTTACCTGACTGCGCCAAAATACTCACAATGCTCATGACCGCAATAATTCCCGAATCACTGTAATAGTCGTCCCGGAAGTAATAGTGGCCCGAAGCTTCAATGCCCAGCACCGCCTCGTGCTGACGCATCAGCGTCTTAATAGCGTCATTGCCTACCTTCGAGCGGATAGCCTTCCCACCAAGCTTCGTCACCACATCGGGCACCAGGTGGCTCACCCGCAGGTCATACACCACGCTCCCGCCCGGATTATCTTTCAAAAATTGGGCCGCCAACATGGCGCCCATGGCGTATTCGGGCACCGGCTCGCCGGTTTCATCGACCACACCACCGCGGTCACCATCGCCATCAAACGCCAGGCCGAAATCAAGCCCCTTTTCACGGATCCGCGCGCACAAATCATTCAGCGTCTCGCGCAGCTTCGGGTTGGCGACGTGGTTCGGAAACGTCCCATCGAGCTCAAAATACATCTCATCCACGGTAAACGGCAACTTCTTGGCCAGGTCGGGGAAAATCGCCCCACCCATGCCGTTACCGGCATCCACCGCAATCTTGTACGGTTTGAGCGCCGGCACATCCACAAACTTCAAGATTTGCTCGACCCATTCCGTGTTGATTGAGCGCTCCGTCACCGTACCCGGCTCATCCGCCGGCATCGCAAAATCGTCATCAATCAGTTTTTGCTTAATATCCAGGAGGCCGTTACTGGCGCCCATCGGCACCGAGCCATGACCCACCAGCTTGATGCCGTTATACTTACCCGGATTGTGGCTAGCCGTTACCATGATGCCGCCCGCCATCTCCTCGAACCGGCCAGCCGCAAAGTACACCATGTCAGTGGTCACGAGGCCAACATCCCACACGTCCCGACCCTGCTCAGTCAACCCCTCAATCACCGCTGCCGCCAGATCGTTCGAGTCCATCCGCATGTCGCGGCCAACGATAACTGGGCCCTGGTGCGGCAGATAATCCGCCACCGCCCGGCCATACGCGCGAGCCACCGCAACTGTTAGTTCTTCGCCCGAAATGCCGCGCACATCATAAGCTTTAAAGATAGATTCAGTAAATTTCATGCCCCCATTATAAGCCCTTTATCTCCTAACGCATTACGTGCGGCATTTACATGAAATGTTAAGTATTTTATAATATTAAAATCCGGCAATCCGCCCGGACCTTTCCCGCACAGAATCGGACCATAATGTCGAAGCGCATATTGGCGGTGCTCAGCATCGTCGCGGTAACGGCTATAGCGGTCGTGGCCACCTTGGCCATCACCGGGCACCACGACAGCGGCGGCAACGCGCTCACTACCTACCAGCTGCTGGCCAAGTACGTCCCGGTTGGTCGGCCCGCCGCCGACGACCAAGATGGGCCGCGCACCGTGACGCCGTTCGGCGTAATCTACGTCGGCAAGAAGAACGGCGCCGAGGCTCGCTTCAACGAACTGGGCACGCAGGTGGCCACCAGCAGCAACCCACTAAGCGACGCGAGCCTGCCCTGGTACTTCAAGCCAGCATTCGCGTACTTCGCGACCATCCGCATCAGCCGCCCAGCGCCGGGCCAGTGCCTCGGCATTACCATCCCGCCCGACGGCATCGACCGCTACTTCAGCTACTTCAGCGGTCAGCAACTGGACGACGGCGTCATGCAGTGGTGGTTCGAAACCTGCACCGCCTGAAGAACGCCGCCTGCCTAACGGCAGCGCGTAACGGATGCCGGACCGGGCGGGGGTGCCTAGCGCCCCCGCCTCTTCCATGCTAACCTATGGGACGAAATGACCACCTCAAAATCTGACCCCAAACCTATTAAAGTCGCCATCTCTGGCATTGCAGGATCCTTCTCCGAAGAAGCCGCCGGCAAGTTCCTGCGCGACGCTGAGCTCGACGGCGCCAAAGTTATTTACGCCACCACCGCCCGCAACACCTTTGACGCCGTCGCCAAGGGCCACGTGGAGTATGGCCTGGTGCCCCTGGAAAACTCCAACGGTGGCATCGTCATTGAAACCGTCTATGCCGCGGCGGATTATCTCTACAAGATTGAGCGCATCCTCGAAATCGACGTCCACCAAAACCTCATCGTGCTCCCCGGCACCAAGCGCCAAGACATTACCCAGATTGTTTCCCACCACCAGGGCCTGGCCCAGTGTAAGTTTTACCTGCGCCGTGATTGGCCCGCCATTGAGCACGTTGAATACGCCGATACCGCCCTGGCGGCCCACGACCTCGCCAAAGGCAAGCTGCCCAAAACCGCAGCCGCCATTGCCTCGGCCGCCGCAGCCAAACTCTACGACCTCGAAATCCTCGAACCCAGCATCCAAGACCTTAAGTTTAACTTCACGTCATTTATGGTGATAACCCAGCATGATTAATCAGTCCGTTCTCATGAGCGACCCCGAGTATATCGGCATCGCCGGCATTAATGCCTACGAAAACGTCCGCCACGGCCCCCGCAAAGACACCGCCCTGCAACAGTTCGCCGGCATCCAGGCCGCCCTGCGCGAGGCCGGCATTACCATCACGCAGGTGCCCAGCCCCATTGGTTGCCAGGACGGCGTGTATACCGCCAACTGGGGCGTAACCTTCCAGGGCAAAGCCCTGCTCTCACGCCTGCCCAATGCCCGCCAAGCCGAAGAAGCCTACGCCCTCGGCATCCTCGAAGACCTGGGTTTTCAAATCCGCCGGCCCTCCGATGTATTCTCGGGCCAGGGCGACACCCTCATCTTTAACGACCACGAAGCCATCCTCGGCCACGGCTACCGCACCAAGCTCACCACTGAGCTGATCGACCATTTTAAATGGCTCGGCATTACGCCCATTCCGGTGCAAGCTAAGCCTCAACGCCGCTTTGGGCTTTGGAAAGTCAAAAATCACATATCAGGCCTGTACGATTCCTACTACTATGACATCGACCTAGCCGTGGCCGTCATCGCGCCTAATGTTCTCGCGGTCTGCCTCGATGCCCTCACCGCCGACGGCCGCCGCGCCATCCGCGAACTGGAAGCCCGCAGCGTCAACCCGGTCACGGTCATCCCCGTGAGCGAACACGAAGCCCAACATGGCTTTGCCTGCAACACCGTTTCCACCGGCGAAACGGTGGTCATGGCCAGCGGCGCCCCTCAGCTCAAAGCCGAACTGGAGCGCCGCGGCTACCGCGTCCTAACCGCCGTCAACGACGAGTTCAAGCTCACCGGCGGCGGTATCCGCTGCGTCAGCCTCACCCTCAACAAATAAGCGGTCCCGGCTGGCCGCTCACGCAATCATTCCTCGGCCGACAATCCATCAAGCCCCGATTCAATCTCAACCAGTTTGGCCACGAGCTGCTGCCGCATGGCCGTTGCAAACGGGTTGAATTGCTGGATGGTCGCGAACAACTCCGGTGAATCGTTCTCCACAATCCACCGCACATCCAGCAAATGCTGGTAGGTCTTGGTTTTGAGCGGCGTGTTGGGAATATCCATCTCACTAAACGTCTTGCCCAGCAGAAACGTCAACGCCCCAATGTCTCGCCCAGGAACCGCCTGATACGCTCATACCGCTCGGCCCGGACCCGCACCGGCCACACCACCATCGGCAGCCCGGCAATGCCCTGCGCGCCCGATTGCGGCCCAAACAGCGGGTGCGTCGCCAAGATCTCCACCCCCGGCGGCAAAAGCGCCTGCATCAGCTCCACCGGGATCACTTTCACGCTCGACACATCCGCCACCAGCGCGCCCGGCCGCACCACTGTGTCCAACTCTTGCAGCACGCCTTCGAGCGCCTGTACCGGCACGCTCGGAATCACCACATCCGCCGCGCCCAGCTCGGTATATGGCACGCGCTTGGCGCCCGCCGCCTTAGCCTCCGCCGCGCTCACCCGCGCCTCATCCACCAGTACGCTCAAGTACGGCGCCAGCTGCGCGGCCATAAACCGGCCGAACGTCCCAAAGCCAATAATTCCCACGGTTTTCATAACCGCATTAGCCTAACATGCTCGACCGGACTTGTCAGCCCAGAGTTCCTCATCAGCCAAATAGCAAAATTGATACCCTATTAGGTATCAAATCGTTAAAACCACCCAAACCGTCTCCGCCGGAAACTACTTCAACCGCGCCCGCACCGCCGCCCGCGCCGTACCCAGTTCGTCCCACGGATGCTCGCCGTCGGCGCGCTCAATGGTCTTTTCGTGGCCCTTGCCCAGCAGCAGCACCGTGTCGCCGGCCTTGGCCAACCCCACTGTGTAATTGATAGCCTGGGTGCGGTCGTGCACTAAGAACAAGTCCTTTTCTCGAACCTTACCGGATGATTCAGCCCCACCGGCAATCTGGTTCATAATTTCAACGCCATCCACATCACGGTCATCTTCTTCCGTGACCACTACAATGTCGCCCCACTTGCCGGCACTGGCGCCTTGCTTGGCCCGCTTGCTGACATCGCGCCGACCCGCCGAGCCAAACATCACGATCAACCGGCCCTTGGTCAGCACCCGCATGCTCGACAAAATCTTCTCAAAACTATCCGGCGTATGCGCAAAATCCACGATCAGCCCAAAATCTTGACCCTCATCAATTTGGTTCATGCGGCCTTCCACCGACTTGAGCGCCGCCACACCTTTCACGATATCCGCCGGCGCCAAACCCAGCGCCCGGCCCACCGCCACCGCCGCCAGCGAGTTATATACGTTAAACGACCCGGGCAGATTCACCTGAATGCCCACCATGTCATCATCAATCTTCACCTTATACGTGCTGCCACTGGCCGTACTCACGATATCCTTGGCTCGCAGGTCGGCCGTGGTCGCGCTCACGCCGTACGTCACCGGCGACTTCACCGCCGCCATAAAGTACGGCGCGCTCGGGTCGTCCGCATTCACCACACCCACCTTCAAGCCCCGCGGATTGGCGCTCACTAGCTTAAACAGCTGCAGTTTGGCCTCGCGGTACCGCTCAAACGTGCCATGGTAATCCAGATGTTCGTGCGTGATGTTGGTCATAACCGCCACACTATACGGCACGCCCCACACCCGGTGCTGCGCCAGCGCATGGCTCGTGGTCTCAAGCACCAGCCATTCAATGCCCTCGCGCCGCAGCTCGCGCATGCGCTGCAGCATCGGCCGCGTCGGCATGGTGGTCATGTGGACGTGGTTATCATGCCAATTGCCTGGCACGCCGTAACCTATAGTCGTCATCAGACCAGTCTTAATCCCAGCGTCATTGAGCATTCCATAGATGAGAGTGGATGTGGTGGTCTTGCCGTCCGTGCCCGTCACGCCAATAATTTTCAGACCCCGAGCCGGGAACCCCATCAGTACATTCCACATGATAGCTTCCAGCAAGTGACCCGTCGGCTCAACCGTCCGAAAGACTCCAGTGGGGATTAATGCTTTTACCAGCTTGCGGAACATTAGCTGTAGAATATCATTATGAGCACGACGGCCCAAGTCATTTTGGTGCGGCACGATGGCGCCTTGATCCTGCAAGAAGCCACCAGCCCCGCCGACCCTACCTCCACCGGCCGCGTGACGGCTTTTGGTGGCGAAGTCCCCGAGGGCCTCACGCCGCATGCCATCGCCGAGGAGGCTCTGGCCGAACAAACCAACCTGCCCGAGGACACCGACCACCTGGTATTTTGGCGCCAGTATCCCAAGCCCGCGCCCGGCCCCGCGTCCGGCCCTCAGCCCGACGACCGCCGCTTCTACTTCTTATACCACGGGGTCAGTTCCAGCCAGGCGCGTGGCGCATTTGGCGAAAAGCTCGTTGTGGTGCACAACCCCACCGACGCCCGCAAACTTAACATGTCAGCAGCGCTGCGGCGGGCGCTCACCGATTACTTTCACGAACGCGAGAACCGCACCTCGGCCCGCAGTTGAAACACCTCGCCGAGCCGCACAAGCAAATCCAAAGATGGGTTATATCTACCCGCCTCAAATACAGCCTAAAGATGTCTTGTCCAAATTAGTACAGCCACTTCTCCGGCCGGCGGTTGGCCAGCCGCGCCGCCACCCGCTCGCCCACCTTGCGCCACAGCTTGTACTTTAAATCACCGGCCAGCGGCAAATCATAACAGCCAATAAATTCGGTGATCTCGGGGTTGAACTTCGACTTAAAGGCATACAGCCCATCCTTCGGGTCGCCCGTCCCCACCTGATCGCGGTTTGGCACGCCGATCAGGTCATACTTGGTAATCCCGTTCCCGTGCTCCATCTGCCACTGCATCACCCGCCACTGCAACAGATATGGCGCCTGTACCTCGCGCTTTTTATCAAACGAGCCACCATCTTTATACCACGAGCGCTTACCCACAAACGTCAAAAACAGCCCGGCCAGCACCTCGCCCTCGTGCCGCGCAAAGAACAGCTGCGCCTGGCCGGCCTTAATCTGCGACTGCCAATAATCCAGGAAGTATTCACGCGGCCGCAAGCCGTAATGCGCCCGGGCCTCGGTCGCGCGCATCAGCTCAAACATGGTTTCTAGATTGTCCGGCGTGCCCGGCGCGGGCTCCACCGTCACCCCCGCCGCCTCGGCCTTGCGAATATTGCGCCGCGCCGATTGGTTAAAACTGGCCAGCACGGCCGCTTCGCCCGGCGCCAAGTCCACAAAAATCGTCGATTTCATGCCGGGGTCACGGTTCGCTCGTACCAAACCCGCCGCGCGCAATCTGCCCTTGTCCGTCTCATCATCCAAAACTTCACTTTCAAACCGCGCAAACACGCCGGCTAATAAGCCCGCCTCGCGAGTTTGCTTCACCACCGCCAAGTAATCCGCCGGCGTCGTCACGCCCGGGCCTTTCGGGCAATACCAAATCCGCCCTACCCCCGGCACATCCCGCCGTAACCATTGTGCCGCCACCTGCCGGCCACCCGGGAGCTCGTACACAAACTGCTCGGCCGGCCAACCCCAGCGAGCTTTAAATGCGCCCCAGACCCGCGTTTGCATAGCGTTGCCGCCATCAGGATTAGCCGCCACCAGTTCATCCCAGCGGGCTCGTTCGTCTTCAGTTGCGCGTCGCATGGCCATTACCGCCAGTATAGCAGCTGGAATTTAATCCGTAATTATCACCAGCGTGCGTTATAATCACCTCATGAAACTCTACTCTTGGAACGTCAACGGCATCCGCGCCGTCATTCGCAAAGACCTGTTCGCGCCCTTCCTTGAGCAGGAGCAGCCGGATATTCTCTGCATCCAGGAAACCAAAGCCCAGCCCTCCGAGATTGAAACCAACGCCGACGGCTACCACACCTACATCAACTCCGCCGACCGGCCCGGATATTCCGGCACGGCCCTCCTCTCCAAGATCGAGCCCATCAAGACCAACCACGGTCTCCCCGAATCCATCAAGGCCAAGTACGACATGACCGACGACAAGTACGGCGATCCCAACACCGAGGGCCGCGTCCTCACCGCCAAATTCGAGCACTTCTACCTGGTGACCGTCTACACGCCCAACGCCAAAGATGACCTCTCGCGCATCCCCCTGCGCCGCGATCATTGGGACCCGGCCTTCCTGGAATACTGCCAGGGCCTAGAAACCGGCGCCTTCGGCAAACAGCCCAAGCCAGTGATCTTTTGCGGCGACCTCAACGTCGCCCACACCCCCGACGACCTTGCCCGCCCCAAACCCAACGAGGGCAAGAAGGGCTACACCCTCGAGGAGCGCGCCGGCTTCGACAATTTCATCGACGCCGGCTTCATCGACACCTTCCGCCTCTTCCACCAGGGCAACGGCCATTATTCGTGGTGGAGCCACTTCGGCAACGCCCGTGCCAACAACGTTGGCTGGCGCATTGATTACTTTTTGGCTTCCGCAAGCCTTAAACCGCACATTATTGGCGCCGATATCCACGCTGGCATCGTGGGCTCGGACCACTGCCCCATCAGCCTGACGCTCGATTTTTAAGCCAACTCCGTTTCCGCCTGAGCTTGCTATAATCGGCAAAGCTGTTTAACTTGTTTAACGTGGGCAACATCCCGCCCGCACCCA
>DATDME010000067.1:0-4147 GCA_036518915.1 Candidatus Saccharimonadia bacterium
CGGGTAAGGTGGGCGATGAGTACATTAAGACGTTTGGCCACTATCATATTGGCCAGCTCGATGAGACGTACTGGTTTAAGTTGGGCGAGGGTGTGCTGCTGATGCAAAAACTTGAGGAGCGCGACGGCCAACTGGTGCCCGAGCGGGTCGCCGAGTTTAAGGCGGTGCCGGTAAAGGCAGGAGAGGAGCAATTTATCCCCGCTGGATACGGGCATCTGGTGGTCAATATTGGCCCGACCTATTTTGTGACGGTGGATGATTCGCCGGTGGACTTTGAAGAGCGCGATCCGGTGAGCCTGCCTGGCCATGCCGACTACAAAATGGTTGAGCAGATGCACGGGTTTGCGTTTTATGTGGTTGAGCGCAATGGCAAGCCGGCGCTGGTGAGGAATCCGGCGTACGAGGCGGTGGCGCAGGTTGATTCCGGCGGCTTGCCGGTCGTGGAATAGAAACAAAAGTTTCTATCTGGCTAAACGGCTTTGAGGGCCTGGATAGGGCGTTTGCGGGCGGCTTGAATGGCTGGCGCAATGCCAAAGACTACACCCACAACCGCCGATACGCTGACGGCTAAAATGATGGACTGGGGCGTAAAGATCGGGGTAATCTTGGCAGCCTTGCCGGCCAGGGTGGCCATGCCGATGGCGGCGGCAATACCGAGCGCACCGCCAAGGAGACTCAAAACCACGGCTTCAATCAGGAATTGGCCCAGCACCATGAGCGATGAGGCGCCAATGGCTTTGCGCAGGCCAATTTCGCGGGTGCGCTCGGTGACCGAAACCAGCATGATATTCATGATGCCAATGCCGCCGACCAGCAGGCTGATACTGGCGATGGCCACGATGAAGGTAGTGAGCAAGTTGAGCACCGAATCAATGGTAGAGAGCAGGTCTTTTTGGGTGAGGACGGTGAAGTCTTCCTGGCCGCCGTGCGAAGTTTTAAGGGCGGCGCGCATGGCGTCGGCGACGGCGGGAACGTTGGTGGTTTGGTCCACCTGCACCAGCAGACGTGAGATGGGCGGTTTGCTGCCGACGAGCTTTTCGGCGGCGGTGGCGGGGATGTAGACGGCATCGTCGAAGCTGGGGCCGGCGCTAAAACCGCTGGCGGCAGCGTCAGAGGTTTTGAGGTCGCCAATGACCGTAAATTTGGCGCCGCGGATGGTAACAGTTTGATTAAGGGCCGGATTGGCGCCAAACAAGGCGGCTTTGGCGCCGCCACCGAGGACAGCGACGTACTGGTTGTCGTCGGCGGTGGTTAAGAAGCGACCGTCGGCAAACTTGAGCGACTGGGTTTTGGCGAAGTCGGGCGTGGTGGCCAACAGGAGCGCGTTGCTGGCGGGCGTGCCGCCGGTGCTCACAATACCCGAAATGATGCTCAGGGGCGCCACGGCCTCAACATGGGTAAGTTTTTGTAAGGCGGTGATGTCGGCCGCGGTGAGGGTGGAGGCGCCAAATGATTGGGCGGCCGAACCAGCACTTGAGCTTTTACCGACGGCAATTTTGCCCGAGGCCACAGCAATGGCGTTGGCGTTGACGACGCCGGTAATCTGGTCACGCACGGCTTGCTTCACGCCTTCGCCGATTGAGAGAATCGCCACTACGGCCGCCACGCCGATGATGATGCCGAGCATGGTGAGGAAGCTGCGCAGTTTGGCGTTGCCGAGGCTGACAAAGGCCATTTTGAGGTTTTCGAGGAACATCATACGCTGGCCTCCTTGGTAGTGGCAGTTTTGCGGCGGCGGTTGGCTTTATCAGAGACGATTTCGCCGTCACGCACTGTCACGGTGCGGTCGGTGAGCGCGGCAATTTCGGGATTGTGCGTCACGATGACGATGGTGGCGCCGGTTTCGCGGTTGAGGCGGCGGAGCTCATCAATAATGGCGGCCGAAGACTTGGTATCAAGGTTGCCGGTGGGCTCGTCGGCCAGCACGAGGCTGGGCTCGTTGGCTAGCGCGCGGGCGATGGCGACGCGCTGGGTCTGGCCGCCCGAAATTTGGTTGGGCCGGTAACCGGCGCGGTCTTTGAGGCCTACGAGGTCGAGCAGCTGGAGGGCGCGTTCGTGGCGCTGGCGGCGGCGCAGGCCGGCGTAAATCATGGGCAATTCAACGTTGGCGAGCACGCTCAGGCGGGGCAGCAGGTTAAAGCTTTGGAAGACGAACCCAATTTTGTTGCGGCGGACGCGGGCGAGTTTGAGGTCGCTGAGCCCGGCCACTTCTTGACTATCCAGGAAATATTCGCCTTCGGTGGGAGTGTCCAGCAATCCGATGATGTTCATGAGGGTGGACTTGCCCGATCCGGACGGGCCAATAATGGCAATAAACTCACCCTTGGCAATGGTGAGGTTGACGTTGGTGAGGGCGACGGTGGGTTCGGCGCGGTCGGTGAAGGTTTTGCCGATGCCGCGCAGCTCGATGACGTTCATACCTAGAGCATAACAGGAAAGAGTAGAGCGTGCGATGAATTGCTTATGTTTTGGGCCCTGAGGCCGGAGGCGACGCGCTGCAGGCGTCACCCCCGGTCCTCATGAATCGGCGGCTGAGGTTTGGGCTCGACGGGATGGTCAGGCGGGAATGAGCGGAGCTCCGCGGCAGAGGCGGATGAAGAACACGACGAGCGTGCTGGAGGCATTGAGTTGGCCGGTGCGCTGGTAGTGCGCGGTGCCCAGGAGGAGAATCACGAGCCCAGTGAGGGCCAGGATTGCCAGGAGGGCAACGAGGGTACCGGCGAAAGCCAATACCAGGTACAACAGGTAAAGCAGGCCGGTGGTCATAATGCTCCTTCGCAAGAGTTGGCCGATTCGCCTGGGACTGTATCACGGCAATGGTAGGCGGTCAAGCTGCGCAGGAGGTGAGTGATGGTGCTGCGCAGGTGGTTATAAGGGGGTTGGTCCCGGGGAGGGACCGCGCGTGGCGCTGTGGTAGCGCGTGCGCGATCCCTCCCGCCGGACTTGGTCACCTGGGTGACCGCGGTGAATCTCCTCTCTCAGCTGTGGACGATCCGGTTGGCGGGCTCGTCGGCGGTGACATTCTCCTTGACGGTGTCGGGGTTGTGGCCGACGACGCCGTCGTGGTTGATGTCCACGCCCGTGATTTCCTCGAGATGCTCACGAGCATCGACGAGGTCCTCGGGGCTGTCCGGCCCGTTGTCGCTGGAATCGCCGATGACCGCGGAGTTGCGGCGCCGGCGCCAGATGGCGTAGGCTGCGGCTAGGACGAAGACCACCAGCACGGCGCCGCCCACCTCGAGAATGGCCGAGGTCTGGTGCTCGGTGAAGAGCGCCTGGGTGAGCGAGCCGGCCGGCTTGACCGGCGTGACGTTGATGGACCGGACGTCGACCACCTTCTTATCCGGCCCGTTGTCGTTGTACGTGATGACGACGGTGTCCATGGGGTGGGCGAAGCCGACCTCCGCGTTCTTGGAGTTGAGCTGCACCTTGAAAATGTAACCCGGCTTCGTGTCCACCTTGATGTGGGCGAACGCCTGGCCACTTTCGTCCCATCTCTGGATGTCGGTGATGACACCCGAGACGTTGGCCACCTTGCCACCTTGCTGCACGGTGCCGGAGCCGCTCGGTGCCGCCAGCTTGGTGCTGTAGGCGTCGAGGGCGGCGTCCTTGGTCTCGCCGAAGGCTACGTCACCGGGGGAGCTGCTGTAGGCCTGCATGAAGCCGTAGCCTGCCACCGACTTGCCGTTGGTGGCCAGGTAGGTCATCATCCAGGTCGGCTCGCCTTGAATGACATGGAATGTCAGACCGACCGGCTGGAACGGGATCTTCACGCCGTTAGTGCCCATGGCGCTTTCGAAGATGCCGGTGAGGGATTCTTCGATCGGCATGGACCCGAGCGGGGTGAACTGCCTGATCTCGCCGGTGCGAGCATCGAACAGTATGACCCAGTTCGCCGAGGTGTTGCTGTTCTGGCTGGTCATGAGGACCCGCCAGGTGGGGTCGCCGTTCTTGTCGTAGGCCAGGATGGGATGGTTGTCCACCTTGAACCGGCCGCCGCCGTTGCAGTTCATGCTGCAGAAGTCGGCGCCCTGCCAGTTGCCCCAGTAGTTCAGGAGCATCTCGACCACGTCGGCCGAGAAGACCCGGTCGACCCAGCTCGGGATCGAACGGGCCTTGGGGCCGCTGAAGAAGTACGGCTGGATGT
>DATDME010000068.1:0-10734 GCA_036518915.1 Candidatus Saccharimonadia bacterium
GACGTCCTGCTCGGCCTCGAAGCTAAAATCCACGAGCGCATGATCAACCAAACCCGCGCCGTCGGCGTGGTTGCCAATGCCCTGCGCCGCGCCCGAGCCGGCGTCGCTAACCCCAAGCGGCCCATTGGTTCGTTCTTGTTCCTGGGGCCCACCGGCGTCGGCAAAACCGAGCTCGCGCGCAGCCTAGCTGCCGTTTATTTTGGCAATGAAGCCAATATCATCCGGCTCGATATGAGCGAGTACCAGCAAGTGGCCGACGTCGACCGCCTCCTGGAAGACGCCAGCGCTAACCCGCAAGGATTTTTGCCGAGTATCCGCATGACGCCGTTTAGCGTGGTGCTGTTCGATGAGATTGAGAAGGCCCACCCCAACGTACTCAACCTCTTCCTGCAGTTGCTCGACGAGGGCAGCCTAACGGACCTCGCAAACCATCCGGCCTCATTTAAGGACGCCATCATTATTGCCACCTCCAACGCCGGCGCCGACGAAATCCGGCAGCGCATTGAAAACGGGGAAGAGCTCGAAAGCTTTGAGCAGCAATTTATTGATGACCTCATTAGCTCGGGCCAGTTCCGGCCCGAGCTGCTCAACCGCTTTGACGAAATTGTGCTCTTCCGCCCGCTCAAACCCGAGGAATTGGTGCAAGTCGTGCAAATTATGGTCGAAGAAGTTAACCGCACCCTCGCACCTCAGCAAATCACCGTCGAGCTCACCCCAGATGCCCTGCAGACGCTCGTGGAACAGGGCTACGACCCCCGCCTTGGCGCCCGGCCGATGCGCCGCATGGTCACCCGCCGTGTCGAAGACGCCGTAGCCGGCCAAATCCTCCGCGGCGAAGCCCAGCCGGGCGATACCATCACCCTCGACGCCAGCCATTTGGCAGGGGAGCCAATGGCCAAATTCACCGAACCAGATTCAGAATAATTACCAATGCATCTGGGCATCCACTCGGGCATGATGCGCGTATGTCTTAACGAGAGGTAACACCATGGCGCGCAGGCGTTACGACGACTTTCATGAGACCTTAAATGCTCCCATTGACCGGGATTACACCAGCTACTGGCCGGTTACCAATGTCATCTCGGCCATCGCCGGTATTCTGGATGCGCTGCTGCTCATCCGGTTTGTAGTGCATTTGTTTACGAGCGACACAGCCATTGGCCTGGTGGCGCTCATCCAGGGCCTCACCAACTGGCTGGTAGCGCCATTTGACGGCCTCATTGGCACCACACCCACCACCGGCAGCGGTTACGTCGACTGGCCGGCGCTGCTGGCAGTGGTGGTAATCTCGCTGATTGCGGCGCTCATTATGCGGGTGACGCGCAGCGCCGACGTTTAGCGCCCGCGCCGCGGGCCGCGCCCGAACCCGCCACCCCGCCCACCCGGCGCCGACGTCGGCAAATAGGCCTCGGGCCCCACCATCACAAAAGTGAGGGCTTTGCCCATGGCGCCGGCGCGGCCGGTGCGGCCAATGCGGTGCACGTAATCCTCGTACTGCTTCGGCGCGTCGTAGTTAATGACGTGTGACACGTTGGGGATATCCAGGCCCCGCGCCGCCACATCGGTGGCAATCAGCGCCTGCACCCGCTCATTTTTGAAATCATTGAGGGCCCGCTGGCGCTGCGGCTGGCTCTTGTTGCCGTGGATGGCCGCCACCGCCAGGCCGCGCTTGGCCAGCCGGTCAGCCAACTTCTGCACGCCCCACTTGGTTTCGCCAAAAATCAGGACTTTCTTAAATTCCGGATCACTCAACAGCTCCACAAGCTTGGCTTCTTTGGCCTCTTTGCCGCCTTCAATCTTGATGACGTCCTGCTCAACATGGTCGCTGGTTTCACCCTTGCGCACGCTCACCGTCACCGGATCTTTCAAGATCGTGGTGATGAGCTGCTCAATATCGGGCGTGATGGTGGCGCTCAGGAACAGCGTTTGGCGGTCTTCACGCACCTGCTCCAAAATGGCCCGAATATCACGGATGAAGCCCATGTCCAGCATACGGTCAGCCTCATCAAGCACGAGCACGTCAAAATCTTTGATGGTCAGGCCGTAATTTTGCAGCAAGTCCTTCAGGCGGCCGGGCGTGGCAATAATGAACTGCGGGCGGCGCTGCAGGCTCGCCAGCTGCTTATTCACGGACGCGCCGCCCACCACGAGCGTGGCGTATAAGTTCAGGCCCCGGGCAAACATTTTAAACTCTTCTTCGATCTGCACAGCCAGTTCGCGGGTCGGGATGAGAATGAGGCAACGGTGCGCCTCGCCCTTGAGCATGCGCGAAATCACCGGCAGCAAGAACGCGGCGGTTTTGCCCGTACCGGTGTTGGCCAGGCCAATCAGGTCACGGCCCTGCATCACCGGCGGAATCGACCCATCCTGAATCGGCGTCGGCAGCACGTAGCCGTGGGTTTCAATATTGAATTGCAGGCGCTTATCAAAGCCAAAATCCGCAAACTTGTGTTGCGGCTCAAACGGCGCTTCTTCCACCTGCGCGACGGCTTTATTAATAAACCGGTTCGGGTCGATAGTTTTAGTTTTGGGGGCTTGATGGTTTTTCGACGAAAATAGCGGACGCCCGCCGCGACGACCGCGGCCGAGGGATGATTGAGGATACAATCGGTTCTCCTTGAATTACTTGGAACTGTTTCGCAAAGTCAGCAGTCCAAGATACCCTCTAAGCAGCCGCGTTCACGATCAACAATTTAATAAAATGTACAACATCATATCCAACTTTACAAATTTGTATAATTAACAGATATACTTTACAATTTGTCAGGTCAGAAGCTCACGTCCGATTGGAGAGCCTTGTCTGGATCAATAGACTACCGACGGGGCTGGCTGCCCTTTCCCCCGCAGCCCACCCAACGCAGACTACAGCCTGTCGCAGAATTGATTGAAGCTGGAACCGCAGAGTGCTGCAAGCTCATCTACACGAGCAGCCTAGCGCATCTGAATTTGACGCAATTTGCCGAGTCTTGGCAGACTCTTAACAGCCTCGTAGATAAGCTGAAACGACGGGCCGTTATCGAATCCAACTACACCCTACCTCTCAGGCATCATCGCCTGTGGCACGTCAACCTGATGCACCTGGCACTACGGCAATGCGACCTCGGCTTCGCGCCGCTCCAGAAGCGCCAGAGCCGGCTAGAGCAAAACAAGCCGCCCCACCTAATGTCAGAGCTCGCCACCTGGCTCAGAGGTGTCGACCAACAGCTCCTGCTCAGCCTTGCCGACACCCAAGCCAGATTCTTCATCTGGTGTCTTCCGGCCAGAGAATTTGAAGGCTACCGGCTCGGGGATACAGCAGGCGACCCAGTATACCGCATTGGCGACCGCACCGGCAACCATGAGTCCGCCATCAGCATGGCCCTCGGGCCGCTGGCGTTACAACTCGAACCCATCTCCGAGATCCGCCACATCCCGGGGGCCTCTGAGTTGGGGCTGCGCTATTGCCTGTACAACCGGGTGTTCCAAGGCCTGATGCAATAGGCCCACGCCCACCGGCTCACCAATCTGGCCCACCCAGGGCCTGAAGGAGGCGGCTCTCACCATGAGAGCCCACGCCCATCCTTCGGGCCCTCCTTCATGTCTGTAGGCCTACCGCTTGACACCCCACCAGCCGGGCTGATAACGTCGGACGCCGAACGCTGCCGCATCCAGCCAAGCCCTGTAAACTAAAAATGCATCTTTACCACCAAGCATAAGAACTGATACGTTACAAACCATGAGCAAACACCTCGTTATTGTAGAGAGTCCCGCCAAAGCCAAAACCATTGGCCAGTTTTTGGGTAGCGATTATATCGTGGAGGCCTCCTTTGGCCACGTGCGCGACCTGCCCAAATCCGGGATGTCCATTGATATTGAACACGGTTTCACGCCGCAGTATGAGATATCGCCCGACAAAAAGAAACGCATCGCCGAACTCAAAAAAATTGTGAAGACCGGCGCCGATGTCTGGCTCGCCACTGATGAGGACCGCGAAGGGGAGGCCATTTCCTGGCATCTCTGCCAAGCCCTCGGACTCGACCCCAAAACCACCAAGCGCATTGCCTTCCACGAAATCACCAAAACGGCCATCCAGCACGCCATTGAACACCCCCGGACCGTTGACCAGCACCTTGTAGACGCCCAGCAGGCCCGCCGCGTGCTCGACCGGCTGGTAGGCTATGAGCTCTCGCCGGTACTGTGGCGCAAGGTGCAAGGCGGCCTGAGCGCCGGCCGGGTGCAATCGGTGGCGGTGCGGCTCATCGTGGAACGTGAGCGCGAAATCACCGATTTTAAAGGCGGCTTTAGCTATAAAGTCACCGCCGAATTCCGCGCTGATAATGAAAACGTTAAGGCCGAGCTGGCCAGCCGCTTCAAAACCCCCGAAGCCGCCCGCCAATTTCTCGAAGACGTCATTCCGGCCGAGTACAAGATAACCAACCTTGAGACCAAGCCGGCCGTCCGCAAACCCGCGCCGCCCTTCACGACCAGTACCCTGCAGCAGGAAGCTGCCCGCAAGCTTGGCTTTTCCGTGAAACAAACCATGGTGCTGGCGCAACGGTTGTATGAAGCGGGCAGAATCACCTACATGCGCACCGACTCGGTCCATTTGTCAGACCAGGCCATCGCGGGTGCTAAGGACGAAATTTATAAGGCTTTCGGCGAGAAATACTATCAGTTCCGCCAGTACACCACCAAAACCGCCGGTGCCCAGGAAGCCCACGAAGCCATCCGGCCGACCCATTTTGGCAATCCCACCATTGTCGGCGAGGCCAACGAGAAAAAGCTGTACGAGCTCATCTGGAAGCGCACCACCGCCTCGCAAATGGCCGACGCCCAACTTGAACGCACCACGGTAGATATCCTGCCATCTACCCGTCCAGAAAAATTTGTTGCCAAAGGTGAAGTTATTAAGTTTGATGGCTTCCTCAAACTCTATATCACCAAAGACACCGATGACACCGATGACAACGATGCCGCCGAAGAAGAGAGGATCCTGCCGCCCTTAACGGTAGGTCAAACCGTGCCGGCCAACTCGGTGGAGGCGTTGCAGGTTTACGACCGGTCCAAGCCCCGCTACACCGAGGCCAGCCTGGTCAAGAAGCTCGAAGAAGAAGGCATTGGCCGGCCGTCCACCTACGCGCCCACCATTTCCACCATTCAGGACCGCGAGTACGTCATTAAAGGCGACGCCGAAGGCAAGCAGCGGCCGGTGCAAAAGTTCACGTTGCAAAACGGCGCCATCACCGAAGCTACCACCGAAGAAACCTACGGCGCCGACCGCGGCAAATTATTCCCCACTTCCGTGGGCATGCTGGTCAGCGATTTTCTGGTCAAGCATTTTCCCGAAATCGTTGACTACGATTTCACGAAAAACGTCGAAGAAGAGTTTGACAACATCGAAGACGGCAAAAAAGCCTGGAACGCCATGATCGCCGAGTTCTATGGCCCGTTCCACCAAACCGTCGAGGAAGCCGCCGACATTTCCCGCCTGGAAGCCGCCGGCGCCCGCACCCTGGGCACCGACCCCAAAACCGGCAAACCAGTCATTGCCCGCCTGGGCCGCTTTGGGCCGATGGTCCAGCTCGGTGAAGCCAGCGACGATGAAAAGCCCAAATTCGCGCCGTTGCCCGAAGGCACCCGCCTCGACGACGTCACGCTTGAACATGCCCTGCCACAATTTGACCTGCCGCGCACGCTCGGCGTGACCGCTGACGGCCAGGACATTACGACCAACTTTGGCCGGTTTGGGCCGTACATTAAATGGGGCAAGCTCTATGCCTCCATCAAACCCGACGACCCGTTCACCATCACCCTGGACCGCGCCAAGCAGCTCATTCAAGACAAACTGGCCGCCGACGCTGCCAAATTTATCAAGAGCTTTGACGGCACCACCGTGGCGGTAGCCAACGGCCGCTTCGGCCCCTACGTCACCGACGGCAAGAAGAACGCCAAGGTCCCTAAGGGCACCGAACCCGCCACGATTACGCTCGAGCAAGCCCAAAGCCTCCTGGCCGCCGCCCCCGACCGTGCCCGGCGGCGGCGCATTGTCAAACCGTAACGGCCAAGAGCTTTACGAAAGCGCCCGTTTTCATGCAACTTACAGGTTGTAATTACAACCAATTACCACTACGATAATTGGCGATATTGACGAAACGGGAACGCCCATGGCACGCTCTACGGCCAAAAAACACCGCTCGAGCCGACCAGTTTCGTTCCATGAGGCAATCCCGTTCTCTCTACCGCCCACCAGCACCATCCCGCACGTGGCCGACCATCTAGAGGAAACGGCGGCAGCCTGGAACGAGACATGGCGCAGTCTGTACCAACACGTGCGCCAAGGCAACTGGCACCAAGTGCGCACTATCACGCACGCCGCGCTAGGCCGCGGCGCCGCGCTCGTGAGCCGGGCAGTCCGGGTCCTGCCGCCCGCCGGCCGATCAATCTGGCAATTCTGCGGCACCGCGGCCATGGCTGGCCGCCAAAGCGGCCGACGACTAGCCGCCACCACCCAGCAATTCTGGAACGCCAGCCGCTCGGCCGTTGTGCAATACGCCCCCTCAATCGGCATCGATCTGCGCGCTGCCCTACGGCAGGTGCGCCGCTGGCTAGCCTCCAAAGCGGTCCGGCGAACACTCATCGCACTCATCGTCTTAGGCATTGCCGTTGCCAGCTACGCGCTCGTAAGCCTGGCCGCCAACACCCTCAAGCGCTACGCCGACAGCCTGTCGTCGCCCGCCGCCATCATGTACCAAAAGAAAACCGGCACCACCATCCTCGATAAAGACGGCAACGTTTTATTTGCCGGCTACGGCGCACAAGACCAAGGCTTCCTAGCCCTCAAGGACATACCCAAGCCGCTCATTGACGCCACCCTCGCCGCCGAGGACCCGCAATTTTATGATCATCCCGGCTTCTCTTGGGAGGGTACCATCCGCGCCGCGTGGATTGATCTGCAACACGGTTCCACCGACCAAGGCGGCTCCACGCTCACCCAGCAGCTCGTCAAAAACACCCTCCTCACCCAAGACAAAAACTTTATCCGCAAGTTCAACGAGCTCTTGCTGTCAATGCGCGTTGAGCAGCGTTATAGCAAGGACCAAATCCTCGAAATGTACCTCAACAGCATTTATTACGGCCAGGGCGCCGCTGGCGTACAAGCCGCCTCGCAGACCTATTTCCACAAAGATGCCAAGGACCTCAGTCTCGGCGAGGCGGCGCTCATTGCCGGGCTGCCGCTCGGCCCGGGCCGGTTTGACCCCAACTACGACCTGGAAGCCGCGACCGGCCGCCGCAACTTTGTGCTGGCGCGCATGCTCAGCCAGGGCAAGATCACCAAGCAGCAGGCCGACGAGGCCAAGGCCCAACCGCTCGCCCTGGCCGATACCGCCGGCGCCGTCGCCACCGATACCAACCACCCCAGCATCGTCTACGCCCGGCAAATCAAGCTTGAAGCCCCACATTTCGTGTTCTACGTACTTAACCAGCTCCGCCAACAATACGGCGAAGACCTCGTGGAATTTGGCGGCATCACCGTCCGCACCACCCTCGACCTCACCAAACAGCACGTAGCCGAGGACGCCGTGCGCACCCGCATCAGCCAGCTTACGAACCACCACGTTACCAACGGCGGGCTGATTTCTCTCGAACCCAGCTCGGGCAACATCTTGGCCATGGTCGGGAGCGTCGACTATAATGCCCCAGGGTTCGGGAATGTTAACGTCACGTTGTCTGACCTGCAGCCGGGCTCGAGTTTTAAGCCCTTTGCCTACGCCACCGCCTTCAAGAAGGGCTGGAACGGCGCCACCGTCGTCGATGATGTCCCGGTATCCTTCCCCCAAGCCGATGGCACGGTCTACGCGCCCCAAAACTACGACCTCAAATTCCATGGCAAGGTCACGCTGCGCAAAGCCCTTGATAACTCATTAAATATCCCGGCCATCAAGGTATTGCAATACGCCGGCCTCCACGACACCATCCAAACCGCCCACGACCTCGGCATCACCACCCTGCAAGACGAATCCCGCTTTGGCCTGTCGCTCGTGTTGGGTGGGGGAGAGGTACGGCCCATCGATATGGCCTCGGCCTACGCCACCCTCGCGAATGGCGGCACCCGGGTTGAACCCCGCGCCATCACCAAAGTAGCAGACCGCACTGGCCAGGATATCACCAAGCCCAGCGCCAGCAGCCCCACGCCGGTACTTGACCCGCGCATCGCCTACATGATTACCAATATCTTGTCGGACGATGCCTCCCGCCAGCCCGAATTCCCGGCAAATGGCCCATTGCACCTCTCGCGCCCGGCCGCCGCCAAAACCGGTACGACCAACGATTTCCGCGACAACTGGACCGTTGGCTACACACCGCAAATCGCCACCGCTGTCTGGGTAGGCAATAACGACCACTCCGCCATGCAAAACGTCGACGGCATTACCGGCGCCGCCCCCATCTGGCACGATTACATGGAAAACGCCCTGCGCGACCTGCCCGTGCAAAACTTTTCCATGCCAGGCGGCGTCACGATGGCCAGCATCTGTCCCGACGGCAGTCTGGCCGACAATTTCACCACCAGCATCACCGAGGTCTTCATGAGCGACAACCTGCCAAAAAACCACTGCAGCCACTTTGGCGACTTCAATCCCTTCGCCAGCCCTAGCTCCAGTCCCAATTCTACACCTAGTCCAGATAACAACACCCCCCAATCTTCTCCGCCTAACGAAGAAGATCAAGCGCCTGTGGTAACACCGAGTCCCATCCGTTTCCGGTCGTTTGATCCCGCGCTACAATAAGCTATATGCAAGACCTGTTGGCCAAACTTGATACCCTCCACTCGGACGTCCAGCGGGCCATGGCCCAGCTGCGGCTTGACGACGACCGCACCGCCATTCCCCGCCTGGCCGCCCAAGCCGCCGCCCCAGATTTCTGGTCAGACCCGGCCGCCGCCGCCCGCGTCTCCCAGGAGCTCGCCACCCTTGAACGCCACGTGGCCGACTGGGACCAACTAGCCATGAACGTGGCCGAGGCCCGAGAACTAGCCGGCCTAGAACAAGCCGCCAGCCAGCCCGACCCGGCCATGGTTGAACAAATCCGCGAGCTCTACGATAGTGCCGCCACCGAATTCGGCCAGCGCGAATTTGAGCTCAAGCTCAGCGGCCCGCACGACCGCAGCGGCGCCATTGTGGAAATCCACGCCGGCACCGGCGGCACCGACGCCCAAGACTGGGCCGCCATGCTTGAACGCATGTACCTACGCTGGGCGGAACGGGCAGGTTTTGGCGTCGCGCTACTCTCAAGCTCGCCGGGCGAAGAAGCCGGCCTGAAAAGCACCACGTTCGAAATCACCGGCCCGTATGCCTATGGCAAGCTCAAGGGCGAGGCCGGCGTCCACCGGCTGGTGCGGCTCAGCCCCTTCAACGCCGATAACTTGCGCCAAACCTCCTTCGCCCTCGTGGAAGTCTTGCCGCAGCTTGAGCTCACCAGCGAGCTGGAAATCGATCCCAAAGACCTGCGCATTGATGTCTACCGCAGCTCGGGCCACGGCGGCCAAAGCGTCAACACCACCGATTCAGCCGTGCGCATCACGCACCTGCCCACCGGCATTGTGGTGGCCATCCAAAACGAACGCTCGCAGCTGCAAAACCGCGAAAAAGCCCTGGCCGTGCTGCGAGCGCGTCTCACCGCCCTCATGGAGGCCGAGCACAAAGCCAGCCTCGCCGAGCTGCGCGCCAGCGACAAGGCGGCTGAGTGGGGCAATCAAATCCGCAATTACGTCTTGCATCCCTACACCAAGGTCAAAGACGTGCGCACCGGCCACGAAACCGCCGACGCCGCCGGCACCCTCGATGGCGCCATCGACCCCTTCATCGATGCCTACCTCACGAGCCAAATGGGGCAGGGAAGTGCCGGGTAACCAGCATGTTGTTGTGTTGGGTGGGGGAGCCAGCGGCACCAGCGCCGCCTACTCGTTGAATCAACTCGGCTACCGCACCACCATCCTCGACCACCAGCCACTAGCCGCCATCACCGTCGCCCGCACAGCCGGCCAGATAGTCGTAAAACACTTCGCCAACGGTCAAATCGGACCCCAGCTCCTGCAACACGACGATGACAGTATCAAGCGAACCCTACTGAGCGCCAGCCCACTAGCCGCGCAGGCAACGCCACCGCTCACCACCGTTGTGCAACGCTGGCCCACTGCCGTCCCAAGCTTCAGCCCGCAACACCTGCAAAACTTGGCGGCCCGGCACGCCCAGCCACAACCCGGCCGGCTGGCCCTGGCCGGCGACTACCTCGTGGCGCCGTGTATTGAAGGCGCCGTCCGTAGCGGCCAGGCCGCCGCGGCGGCCGTTCACGCGGCCCTGCGCCACTTTTAAAACCCTGCGCCTATCTTAAAACATGTGCAAAGCCTGACACTCTGATCTCATCGTGCTAGAATGACTGCAATGTACTATCTGACGGAGCCGTATGAGCAAGATATTTCTCTATGGCGCTTCGGGTACCGGAAAAACCATTATCCGGCACCAACTCAGCCAACATCTCGACTTCCCGCTGATTCGGGCCGAAGATATTAAAGACGCGGCCACGGAAGCGGCCGAAGCTTCTGGTGGCCGCGATGACATCGTGCTGCTCAGTGCCAAAGAAGCCTGGCGCCGCTTTGGCAACCTCACCGAAGCCAATATCATCAAAAGCCTGCAGGCCATACGGGAGAGCACCCGCAAGGTCCTCGACCCCCAGCTCGCCACCTACGAGAATGTCATC
>DATDME010000069.1:0-7435 GCA_036518915.1 Candidatus Saccharimonadia bacterium
GTGCAGTACGTGCAAATTGTGGTGTTTAACCACGACCGGGTCTACCGCATCGACCACTTTGGCCCGGTGCCCCAGCGCCTGATGGTGGCCTCGCAGCTGGCCAAACTCAACCGGCCAATGCTCATCGCCGACGAGCTCGAGGGCGGCGAGCGCAAGTCGCTGCTGGAGGAGCATGGCATTCGGGTGAGCGTCACCCTGCGCACCAGCGAGGAGTTCGTGGGCTATCTGTTGCTCGGCGATAAACTCTCGGGCGATATCTATTCGAGCCAAGACATCCAGCTGCTAGAGATTATCGGCAAAGAGCTGGCCGTGGCCATCCTCAAGGCCAAAGCCTACGCCGAAATCCAGGCCTTTAACATTACCCTACAGGCCCGCGTCGACCACGCCACCAACCGGCTGCGCGTGGCCAACCGTCACCTCAAGGAGCTCGACCACGCCAAAGACGAGTTTATTAGTATGGCCTCGCACCAGCTGCGCACACCGCTTACCACCATTAAGGGCTACCTGAGCATGCTCGAAGAGGGCGACGCCGGCCGGCTGTCGCAGGCCCAAAAAGACTTCGTGGATTACGCCTTTGGCGCCAGCGAGCGCATGGTTAACCTCATCTCGGACCTGCTGAACGTGAGCCGCCTATCTGCCGGCCGCTTCCTCATTCAGGCCAAACCCACCGACATGGTGCAGATGGTGGCCGATGAAGTGCGCCAGCTCCAGAGCCATGCCAAATCCAAGGGCATCGGCCTGGTGTATGTGAAGCCCGAGGGCGACTTCCCGCTCGTGGAGCTCGACGACAACAAGACTCGCCAGGTGGTCATGAATTTCATTGATAACGCCATTTATTACACGCAAGAAGGCGAAGTGCGGGTTATCCTTGAGCTGGCCGGCGACCACGTCCGCCTCGAAGTGCGCGACACCGGCATTGGCGTGCCCCGCGAAGCCCAGCGCAAGCTCTTCAGCAAGTTCTACCGGGCCGAAAACGCCCAGATCGTCCGCCCCGATGGCACCGGCCTGGGCCTTTACTTAGCCAAGCGGGTAGTAGAAGATCAAGGTGGGACCATTATTTTCTCCAGCGTCGAAGGCAAAGGCTCCACCTTTGGTTTCGAACTGCCGCTCAAGGCCCCGCCACCCGTAACCACAGGAAAAGCCCATGCCCGCAAATAATCCCACTCCCGCCGAAGACCCCAAAGCTGCCGCCTCGGCTGCCAGCGCTGCCAGCGCCCCGGCCGGCGATGGCAAACTGGTGCTCATCGCTGAAGACGACCCTTTCATCTCCCGGATGTACCAAATTAAGCTCGAAAGCGCCGGCCTGCGCGTGGTCGTCAAAAACAACGGCCGCGACGCCTACGAAGCCATCAAAAGCGACCACCCCAACCTGGCCGTCCTAGACATCAACATGCCGGAACTATCCGGCCTAGAAGTGATAGGTGCCCTCCAAAACGACGGCTTTGACTTTGCCGATATGCCCGTGATTGTGCTAACCAACTCCAGCGAGCTGGCCGACCGCAACACCGCTCACTCCTACGGCGCCGAATATCTGGTGAAAGCCGAGCTCACCCCGCGGGAAGTCCTCGACATGATCAATCAAAAACTGGGCGCCACAGCCAAAGATGCTTAGGTTTAGTACGGCAGGTTGAAGGCGTTGCGGATGCGCTCCAGCGCGTACCGGCCAGCAAAGCTCTGGTTCGTGCTGTCTATTGTGCTCACGGCGCTCAGGAACCCCGCCCGCTGGACGGCCTGAATCGTCGTGGCGTTAAATGACCCGTACGGATAGGCAAAGTGGTAGATGGGGTGGCCGAGCTGTTGCTCAATCTCTACCTTAGAGTCGTAAATCTCCCGGTATTGTTCGCTGGCCGACAAGGTTACCAGGTTGGGATGGTCCAGTGTATGGCCGCCGATGGTCACCAGGCCGGTAGCGTCGAGGGCCCGGATTTGGTTCCAGGTCAGGTAGGCATCACCACAGCCACCGGGCGGTTGCGCCGGGTCGTTGTAGCGTCGGTTGGCGCCAATGCACCAGTTGCTGCCGGCGCTGCCGTTAATAATGTAAAACGTCGCCGGCGCGTGATGGCGCTGCAAGATGGGCAGCGCCGACATTTGGTCGGCAAACCCGTCGTCAAATGTCATGGCCACGGCCCGGCTGGGCAAGGAATGGTTCGCAAGCCCGGCCAGGGCGGCGTCCATGGAAATGACCTGGTAGCCGTGGGCATCCAGGTAGGTGAGCTGGGCGTCAAGGTCGGCCGGCGGCTTGTGGTAGTACAAAATGGGCAACGTCATGCCGGTATGCAGGCTGGAGTCACTAGGCAGCATGGCCAGCCGGGCCGGGGGCGACGGTGCCGAAACGGGCGTGGGCGGTGCGACCACCGGCACCGGCCGGCTCGTGGCGGCGCCATCCAGCAGGTCGGAGCCATCGCCCAGCCACCAAGAACTAAGCTCCGCGCCCAGGACGGGATCACCGGTGAGCCGGGCGGCCAGGCGTTCTTGGCTGAGGGTGGCCGCGCTTGGCCGCAGCTCGGCCGGCGCGATCGCCGCCACCATGAGCGCTAAGACCATCGAGGCTACCAACCAGCCGGCAAACGCCAGCACGCCAATCCGCCGCGCCTCCCGGATAACCGGGTGCTGGCGGCGGATTGGGTGCGTTCGGCGGGTTCGGTGGGTCGGGGAGGTCTTGCGCATGCCAAATCTATTATGGCACTAGATGGAGGCTTTAGAAAACCCCGCGCCTGGGCGTGACGGTGCCCGCGGGCGCTGGGCCCGCGCCTGATTGGCCGGTTGTCAGCACGAGCAGCCAGTCAGACTGGCCGGCGGCGTTGTTGCCGGGAGTGGCAAACGTCTTGGTGCCGCCGTTCACAAAGCCAGTGCCAATCGTGCTGACCGTACCGGTTGACGGGTCGTACCAGTAGCCCTGGACCGGCGCGCTAAACTTGGCCATGTTCACGGCGATCGTTCGGCTGATGGGCAGGTAAACCATAGCCAGGTTGCCATCGGGACTAAAACCGGCCGTCACAAAATCCCGGCTGCCGTACGTGCCATAACCAGTCGTCACCACTTGGTGGGTGCTATCGGGCGTCAGGTTCTGCCAGTTGTAACCGGCCACCACCGCAGCCATCAGGCCGGTCTGCTTGTCGCCGCCAAGGCCAATGTACGGCCGCCACTTGAAGGCGGTGCCGTCGTTGTCGATGGCCCACGTGGCCCGGTTGCCGCCATACGTCACACCCAGCGCGCCCTGCAGGAACGCCCACCAGGCGTTGCGGCGCACCATATAGGGCGTAGTAGTCGCGCCGGTCAGGGCGTCGCCGGTTTCGTAGCCCGGCTCCAGGTCAATCACCGGCTTAACCGGCGCATACTCGTAATAACCCTTCACCCGCATGTACGAGTAGGGTGAGCTGTCGGCCCGATTTTCTTGGAAAGCGTAAAAATCCAGCCAGGGCTTGGCGGCCAGCACATAGGTATCAACGGCCGGATAATACGTCATAAGGTGACGGGGGTCGGCCGCCTTAATGGCGTTGGCCATAGCGTCAATGTAGGGGGTATAGTCGGTGGTGTCGGCCCAGGTTTGCTGCACGTCATGGTTGCCCCCCATGAGCCAAATGATGTTATCAAAATTCTTGTAACGGTTACCCAGATACGTCCCCAACGCCTGCCATTGGGCCAGGGTCGGCAGGCCGTCGGGGTCGTCGGTGCCGTTGCTGCTAAGGTTGACCGGGCCCAAGAGCACTTGCATGCCGCGGGCTCCGGCGTCTTGCACCAACTGGTCGACGGTCGCAAAGTACGCGTCATTTGGCTTGCCTCGGTCGCCATTTATAAATGCTGGAATACCGGCCTTCGTGGCGTTCTTGCTGCGGAAGCCGGTAGCAAACGACATGACCGTGTTGAAGCCCTGGGCCTTGCGGGCATCCAGGTAGGCATCCGCCTCCGCCCGGTCAGGAATGGCGCTCAGAAACGTCCAGGCCGTATCAATGTCCATGAACACCGGTTGGCCGTTCTGGTCAACCAAGTTGCGCTGGTTGGCATTGAGCTTGAGCGGATACGCCACCGTGGCGGCCCGGGTCTTAAATGTTAAATAGATCCCGGCGCTCACGGCCAGCACCATCACCATGGCGAGGGTGAGAGCCCGGTACCGGCCGGTGAGCTGGCTCGGCGACAACAACTGCCGGGAGGCTGCCGGGTCGGCCCGCGGGCGTCGCGCTGCTTTGGCTGTTGGCATGGTTGTTCCTACGGTCGTGGCCGGCTACGTTAATAACGGTTACGCTAATCATGGTGCCGGCTCGGGTGAATGTCAAGAAATGGGCGGCGTGGCGGCGGCTTAAGGGCCAGCCTATTTTCTCGAAGCAGTCAGAATTGATATCAGCCCCAGGAGCAGGTAGATAAATACGGTGGCAATCAGCGCAAGCACCAAGGAAACGAGCAGGTTCGAATCCTCGGACTGCTCCTTATCTATGATGTAGATGTATATGAATAGTTTAAATACGCCCAGACAGAGCACCCCGCCGATAAGGGAGTAAAGTAGCCGGCTATTAAAAACTTTAAGCCTTCGCATGGTCTAACTATAGCCATCCCAAAACAAAACGTGTGCCCTCACCGTGCTCGTGAGTTCAGGATCGATCACTCCTCGTTCGCTGTATCACCGGATACAGCTTACTCGGTCCGACCGATCCTGAATCACCCGAATCATTGGTGCGAAAAGACACGTTTTGTTTTGGGATGGCTATATATCAAACCCACCATGCGAGCCCGTTTAACGGGGTTCTATTTGTTTGGCGTTTGTTCGCAAGATCAGATATAATTAGGATGGCGCTGGAGCGTTGATGGACGATTTTCCTACCGAATGAATGAAATCCGGAGTTCCAGCGCCTGGCCACCAGCGCGGTAGGCGAGTGGTGGATAAGCAAACAAAAGACCCCCGAAAGGGGGTCTTTGCGTTCCTACCGAATAGAAATCCGAACGATTAAATTATAGAATCGCACACAATTTCGAACAAGCATAAGTGCAATGGTAGTCCCACGGGGAGTCGAACCCCGGTTGGCGGAATGAAAATCCGCTGTCCTAACCGTTAGACGATGGGACCATGAAGTGAGTAAAGCAGATGAAAGCTTGCTTTCAGATGCTTCGAACGAAAGGTTCCATACAAAGTATGGGACCAAATGCATCGCCCACAAAAGTTGAGCGAACTGTCAAAATATAACATCTTTTACCAAGAAGAGCAAGACCCTTACCGGCGCAACGGGCGGCAGATGATAAGATAGGAGACGTAATACGGGGCCCGCCGTGAGGGAACGTCGTCGCCAGCTGATGTCTAGCCAGTTCCTGCGCCACAACGCCATTTTTGTGGTGGGGTCGCTGGCCGTATCGTTCATGAATTATCTCTATTACCCCGTGCTGGGACGTTTGCTGGCCCCCGCCGACTTCGGTGAGGTGCAGGCGGTCATCTCCTTCTTTCTGCAGACCGGAGTGCTTCTCTCGGTGCTAGGTATGGTGACGATTAGCGTGGTCAAGCGCTATAGTAACGACGTCCAGCGCCAGGCCATCTTGGGTGAGCTGGAGCAACTGGCGCTGTGGATTGGCCTGGCGCTGTTTACCGTGGTGGTGCTGGCGGCCGTGCCGCTGCAAAACTTCCTCAATTTTACTTCGCCCGTGCCCTTCATTCTCTTGGCGCTCTCGGTGTTGCTGGGCATTCCCGGCGCCTTTGCCAATGCCTTCATTCAGGCCCACCGCCGGTTTGGCGTGCTGTCGGCCTCGGGGCTGGTGGCGTCACTCGGCAAACTGCTGGGCTCGACCGCGCTCGTGATAATCGGCTGGCGGGCGGCGGGCGCGGTGTTGGGCGTGGTGCTGGCGCAGTTGCTGGCCCTGGCCTTTGCGGCTTGGTGGGCCCGCCGCCTCGGCCGCCGGCTGTCCGTGCCGCACCTCCAGCGGCCCAACCTAACACTTATCCGCCCCGAACTGCGCTACGCCGGCCTCGTGCTGGTAACCTCGCTGGCCATTAATATGCTGCTGTCGTGCGATATCATTGTGGCCAAGCACGTTTTTAGTCCGCACGACGCTGGTCTGTACGCCGGCATTGCCACGGTCGCCCGCATCATTTACTTTCTGACCGTGCCGCTGGCCGCCGTCTTAATTGCCTCGGTCAAACCCGGCGAGCCGGCGCACAACCACGCCCTGCTCAAGCGCTCGCTGGCCTTGCTGGCGTTGCTGGGCGGAGGCACGTTGCTGGTGTTTTGCTGGGCGCCGGCCGTCATCGTCGGCCTGCTGGTGGGCCAACGCTATGCGCCCGTCGCGGGACTTTTGCCCGGCCTGAGCTTAGCAATTTTCACCCTATCTTTAGCAAACCTGTTAGTGTACTATCATGTGGCTCTGCGGCATGTCAGCGTGCTCGCAGCGGCTGGACTAGGCCTGGTTATCACGCTCGGCCTGTTCCTACTGCATCACGGTAGCCTCACCGCCATCGTCGAAAGCCTGGGTTGGGGGAGTGCTGCCTTGGTGGGCCTCATCTTGCTCATAACCCGCTGGGAGGCACGACATGCCCGATAAGCCCCTGATTTCCATCATCGTCCCCAGCTATAACGAGGCCGCCAGCCTGCCCGACCTGCACCGCGCCCTCACGGCCGTAATTGACGACTTACCCTACGACTGGGAGCTTATTTTCGTGGACGACGGCAGCCGCGACGACACCGCGGCAATCCTGACCCGCCTGGCCGCCGCCGATGCTCGCGTTCGGCCGCTTGAGTTGGCGCGCAACTTCGGCAAAGAAATTGCCGTCACCGCCGCGCTCCACGAATGCCGCGGTGAGGCCGCCATCATCATGGACGCCGACCTGCAGCACCCGCCGGCCATCATCCCGCAATTCCTGGATGCCTGGGAGGCCGGCGCCGAGGTGGTGGTGGGCGTGCGCCGGGCTAAGGCCCATCACGCCGGCCTGCTCAAGCGCTCCAGCTCGGCGGCCTGGAACCGCTTCATGAATATTATTGCCGATCAATCTATCACGCCCGGCGCCACCGATTTCCGCCTGCTCGACCGCCTCGTCATCGACGAATTCAACCGTTTCACCGAGCGCAACCGCCTCACGCGCGGCCTTATCGACTGGCTCGGCTTCCGCCGCACCGAGGTCTACTTTGAGCCCGCGGCGCGGGTCCATGGCGACGCTTCTTACAGCTGGCGCAAGCTCGTGAGACTTGGCATGCACAGCGTGGTGTCGCTCAGCCTGTTCCCGCTGCGGCTGGCCGGCTATGTCGGCACGGCGATCATTGCCGTGTCGTTGCCGCTCGGCATCTTCATGTTTGTCGAAAAATACCTGCTGCACGACCCTATGGGTTACAACTTTACCGGCACCGCGCAGTTGGCCGTGCTGATTGTCTTTCTGGTGGGGATTATTTTGGCTTCGCTGGGCCTCATGTCGCTCTACATCGCGGCGATATACGCCGAGGTGACCAACCGGCCGCTCTACGTG
>DATDME010000070.1:0-11839 GCA_036518915.1 Candidatus Saccharimonadia bacterium
TCGCGAGACTACGTCAGAACACGCGGAACCAGCTGTTGATCACCGGGACGGTCTTGTCCCGAATGATCGTCTGGCCGTACCACGTAGGATGGAACGGCGACGGGTTGCCCGGGTAGGCGCCCGGCATCGCGATGCTCGGGCCATAGGCCCAGGGGTCCTTGGAGCACCACTCGTGACCCTTGAACGCGCTCTCGAGATCGACGACCTTGACGACACCGGGATACTTCTTAGCAATTGCCCGGATGTTGTCGTTGAGTGCCAGGAGTCGGTTCTTCAGGTAAGCCAGCTCACCCGGCGAGAGTCCGAGCTTGCCCCCGATTGGCAGGATGTCCTGGCAGGTCTTGTAGCTGCTCGGGAATGGGTCGTAGTAGGTGAAGGCAATGACGCGGGGCGTCTTGCCGGCTGCCCTCATCCTCCTGATGGTTTCGTCGAGGAGCTTGACGTAGTTGGACTTCTGTGCGATAAGCGACTGGTCGACCCTACTGCGGAATTCCGTAGCCGTGTCGCAGTAGCGAGTGACCCGTCCGAGGTTGTAGAAACTCGTGAAGCAGTCCGTCACCACCTTATCGAAGTGAACGTCATCGGCACCGTCCATGACGAGCGCCAAATCGGCCCTGAATGCATCAAACGTCAGGTTGGGTGATTCAGCCCCATAGAGCTTGCTGCCCAGCTGCGGCCCCGCAGTGCGGGAACCGTCGCCAAACGTCTGGTGCTTGAGGAAGCCATTGAAGACGCTCGCTCCAGAACAGCCGAGTTGCAGGAGATCGGCTCCGCCGAGTGAAGCCGCCGCCAGGTTGGGAAAGGCGGCGTCCGAGCGATGACAGTTCTGGACGCCCTTGTCCGGGTTGTCCGTTGGCTCCCAGACCGGATTGCGGTTAGTAATGGTCCATCGGCCATGCCAGGTACTGGTCTTGGCATCGAACGATGTCGCCTGGTACCAGAGCCCATACTTTGTGCCCTCGGCCACACCCACCGAGTCGGTAAGCGCAGCGATCTTGAGGTGCGCCTTGGGTGCGGGAACGTCCGCCCAGTGCATCATGAGCACTTGCGGTGACCAGGCTGAACTCCACACGGGAAGTGCTGCCGTGGCAGTGTTAACCTGGGCTCGCACATACACGTCACCACGGTCGCGGTTTGTGTCGGCAAAATCCCAGTGCATCCCCTCGGGGGCCGGGATGCCGCTGCTGGTGGCAATGATACCGCCATTGGCATCCACCAGCTGATAGCGAACATCGTTGTAGCGGTAGATGGACGGGACCTCGGTCGTGATATGGCGAACAGTCGGAACCTCCGCGCCAACATTGCGGCTGACGTGGAGGCTCGGGGTAGGCCCAGCCGCCTGGGCCGAGGTCGAACTGACCGTGGCCTGCCCTGCCGTAGCGCCAGCGATGCCCAGAAGCAGCGTAGCGGCAACCGCACGCGCAGGCCGCCAGCCAAACGTCGGGGTTCGCAGTGTGGGTTTCAAATGAAAGCCACCCTTCAGATCGGAGGAGCGTGTAGATTTGCCCAATTGGGCATCTTGTACGCTACAATGTAGGCTTATGGAAGTCAAGGATCGGCGATATAACTGCTCACACTCTCCGGAATGAAGAAGGCAGAGTATTTGCTGGGGCTATTGCGGATTTAGATGCGATTGCCTTAGCTCGCTAAAGCTCGTCTTGCTTATCGCGCAGGAACCGGATCCACTGCCGGGCCAGCCGGATGAACGATTTGAATGGCATTTCGATCGCGATATCAAGAATGAGGCTGATGATGTTGGCTTTGGCGTAGCGGTCAGACAGCCAATGGCCGATGGCCACAAACGGCGCCGAGAGGAAATCCAGGAAGGCCTGCAGGAAGCCGTGGTGCTCGTCGAGTAGCTGAAGTTCGTGGGCCGACCGGCGCAGGCGCAGGCCCAGGAAGCTCACGGCCGAGAAGAACATGAAGAAAATAATGCCATTGACCAGATTGAAGCCCAACAGCTCAAGAATCCACACCAGCGCCATGATGGACACCAAAAAACCGAGGGCGTAAATGGTGCTAAAAATAAAGTTGAGCCCACTAGAGAGGCGGCGCTTGCGCGGGCGGTAAATAATTGGTTGGCTCACGCCCACGTACAACATGCGGTCGGCAAAGTTGGCGATCATTTCGGTGTTTTGCTGCGATGGTGTCGTGACCCGCGAACCGAGCGCCGCCATGTAAAGCGGCGGGAATAAAATATTGATCAGCAGGGGCTTGAACGATACCGCCCCGTAAACGGCCAGATCATAGGGTACTTCGATCGACAGACCGATTAGCGTCTTGGTAATCAGCACAAACAAAATAGATTTGCCGATGCGCTGGTTGAGGTTGGCGTGGACGCGCTCATATTCCGAAGCGCACAGCAGCTTGACCTTACCGATGGTGGCCGAGCGGTTTTCCAGAGTGTTGGCGGCGGCGGTACCGTCGAATACCAGTTCGCGGAGGATGCGCATAGGCGCCCCATACCGGCCGATCAGGCGGCTGAGGCGGTTTGTGAGTCGGTCTTGGTAGAGGTCGTCAATTTGCTGGTTCAAATGAACGATGACCTTGGCTTGTTCGGGGCTGAGGGTTGGGCCGAGGCTGGTGGTCAGGCAGTGGTAGCGGGTGGTGGCCACGTCGGATTTGAAGATGGTATTTTGAATGGCGCAAAACAGGGCGACGCGGTACTGCTGGGCGGGCACATCAGCGCCGACGGTGGCGGTGCGGTCAATCCCCGTGAAATAATGCTCGTAGGCGTACTGCATAAAGGCGCCGGTGCGCGGGTCGGGGTTGAGCAGGCTTTCAATTTTGACCGAGGCATACTGCTTGATCCAGGTGGTGACTTCATCGGCGGCGGCCTCGGTGGTGAGCGCGAGCGCCAGGTCGGCCAATTGTTCGAGCTGATCGTCAATGGCCTCAATGGTTGCGAGCGCGACGCTGTCATTTTTGAGGTAGCCGGCTTGGGTGAGTTCAATCACCAGGTCGGCGGCGACGGGTTCAAGCTCTTCGAGCCGCACATAGCGCCAGAGGTAGCGTTCAATGGCGCTGCGTAGCAGCAGGTGGTGCTCGCGGTACTCGGCCATGTTGCGCAGTTGCTCGTAGGCAAAATAAAATCCGGCGCCAATATCGGCGACATGGTAGACTGGCCCCCCGCCGGGGCTGGCTGGCAAATGGCGCAAATTGTAAACCAAGCGTTCGGCGCTTGGCTCTAACGGCAGTGGCGGCATGGCCCGTATTATAGCTTGAATATCTTATACTAATCACATGATTCGCGAAGAACGGTCGATCATGGGCATGCCAGTGGTGGTGCTGCTGGGCGAGGGTGGCACTGTGGCCGACGCCGAGGCGGTGTTTGCCTGGCTGCACGAGGTAGATGAGCGCTTCAGTACGTATAAACCCAGCAGCGAAATCAGCCGCATTAACGCTGGTGAGCTGGTCCCGGCCGACTACAGCGACCACATGCGCGAAATTTTGGAAATGTGCGAGGCGGCCAGAATTTCCTCGGGCGGGTATTTCAATATTTGGAATGGCACCATTAAGGACCCATCGGGGCTAGTGAAGGGCTGGGCCATTGAGCGGGCTGGAGAATTGTTACAGCAGCGGGGGGTGGAGAATTTTTTAGTGGATGTGGGCGGTGATATGGTGGTGCGCGGTCAGGTGGAGGGCCGGCCGTGGGTGGTGGGGGTGCGGCACCCTATCCAGCGCGAGTTTCACGTCAAGCGCCTGGAACTGCGCGATGCCGGTATCGCCACCTCGGGTACGTATGAACGCGGTAACCATATTTACGATCCGGTGACCAACCAGGTGCCGAAGGGCCTGCATAGTTTTACCGTGGTTGGCCCGAGCATTATGATGGCGGACCTGTTGGCGACAATCGGCTTTGCCATGGGGCCAGAACAAGGCCTGGCCTACGTGGACCGCCAGCCGGGTTACAGCGCGTTTTGTATCACTGAGGATATGCAGGGGCTGTCAACACCGTCGTTTGCGCAGTACAATAAAGCATAAGCATTGATAGTCACGAAGGAGGCGGCGGTGCCGCAAGTTGGCCAACCAGACGACTCTGGTCCCCTATCACAGATCCCGGGTATGACGTACGTTACGCCCATCAACCGGCCGAAGCCGGCGGTGCCGTTGCTGGCCGTGTTCGCATTACTGGTAGTGGTAATTTTGCTTGGGGTGGGCGTCATTGGCTATTTGGCACTGCGGCGAACGACTACCACTACGAGCAGCCCGCCAAATGTGTCTACAATGTTTACCGCCGCCATCACCAAGGCGCTGAGCACCGGTAAAGTTGAGCGGCATTTGGGATACAGTGGTTTTGATTATACGTTGCAGGAAGACGCCTCGCAGATCACCGACGTTCGCCTGAGCGGTACGGCTACTCGCACCGCTACCAACGGCAGCGCGAGCGTAGAGCTGTATGGTTCATTGCAGAACACCTATATCAAGTATGATAGCGCGACGACCACGCTCGCGCCGGCTTCGGCGCTCAATAATTGGCTGGTGGTGCGGCGGTCGGGCGTGACGCCGGCCGGCGTCACCGGGCGGGTCAGCCAGATGACGACGCCGGAGTATCTGCTGCTGGGCGCGTATATTTTTGGCAACTTTAGCCAGCAGCAGCGCTCAACCCTGGTGGATTATTTGTCGAACCACCCGGTGTACCAGTTCGACGCGAACTCGGTGCAGCAAGCGGTGTTGAACAATAAACCTGTTTTGGTGTATAGCGTCTCCTTTAATGCGGATAACTTGTCGGCTTATAACAAGCTGGTGGCGGGGATGTATGGCATGTCGGACGCCAACCTTCAAGCTTTGCTGGGTACTTTCAAGTACTACGGGACGAACAAGGTCTACATTGACGAGGCGAGCAAGCAGATTGTTCAGGTGGAGTTTGTCATCAATAACCTGCAGGTGACGCAGACCTTCGCGAAGTTTGACGACCTTACCCTGCCGGCTGAGCCGACGTCGGCCCGTATCTTCACCCAATATAATCCGCTACCCTCGCTTTAGAACGATTATCCGACTATCCGACGAGGCCGCCGGGTATCAGGAAGTTGATGATGGCGAAAGCCATGGCAAACAGTACGAGGGCGGTAATTGCGTTTGTGATGCGTTGCTTGGCGGCGGCAATGCGGGTGGGGTTGCCCAGTGATGCAATGTATTGCACACCGGCGACTATGACCATGAATACGATCACGCCGCCGATCGCCAGCGAGAGCAGCTTGGCGGCATCTTTCGCGTAGGTCACGATGGCGCCACCGTCGGCGGGGTTATTGTCGATGCAGCGCGAGCCGTTGGCTAGGAGCGGCAGCGCAATCGAAACGCAGGTTTCGGGCGAGGTAAACGGGTTGGGGCCGGGGGTTACGTCTGGGCTTTGGCTGATGCGGCTACCGCTGTGCTCGGTTTGCAAGGTATCGGTGACGGTAACACAGGATCGGCTGTTGGAATCCCAGACGGTGCCGTTGGCGCAGGTTTGTTGGCTGGCGCCGCTGTTTTCGCTGCTTGAGGCGCTGACGCTATCGACCTGGCCGGTCACGATCGCAATGGCTTCGCTGATGATATTGCCGGTGGTGGCCGAGGTGTCTTTGGTAGTTTGCGCGGTAGCCGGCGCGTGGTTAGCCTGTTCCAGCGAAGTGGTGAGCAGGTTGGCCTCGGCTCGCACAACAGTGGTGAGGCCAATGGCGGAGACAGTGAGGGTCGTGCGTTTGACGAGTCGGTTCATGGTGCCTCTACGTGGCGCGGCTGACAGCGTTAATGACAAAATTGATGAGCGCAAATGAAATAACCGCAACCACTATGCTAATAATAGCGTATAAAATGGTGTTTTTGGCAGAGGCAGTCGCTTTGCTGTCGCCCTGGGAGATGACGTAGCGCAGGCCGCCTACGATTAAAAACAACACCGACACTGCGCCTACCAGGAAAACGAGCGTATTGGCAATGGCCTGAAAGATGCTGTTGTTGCCAAATAAGTTTGTGCTGGTGCCTTTGGCCTTGGCACAGCTGGCTCCTGCGCTGGCGGGGTTGTTGCCTAAGGCGCCGGTGTCGCCGGAGCAGTTGGTAGTGCCGATCGTGGAGCCGCCACCGCTGTTGTTTGATGACGGCGGGGCGGTGGCCACGGGCGTGCGAGTGGGCCGGGGGGCTGGCGTTGGCGTGGGTGTGGGGACGGTGCACTCGCCTCTGGTGGGAATGTAGCCGTCGGTGCAGGGGGTGGGGCTTGTTACCGCGTAGACCGGCTCGGCGCTGAGGCCGAGGGCTTCCATAACGATGTTGACGTTACTGGCGAGCTGGCGCGGGGTTGTGGCCTCAGGCTCGTCTGGCTGGGCGGGTAACTTGGTTGAGCCGGTGCTGGGAACGGCGGTTCTGAGTAGCGCCAGCGAACCGAGCGCCGTGAGGCTAAGGAGCGTGCGCCGGAGTGCCACTTTCATAAGCATATTATCGTGGTTATGGTATAAAGCTGCAAGTTGGCTATTCATGCTATGCGGGCTACACTCGGCTGCTGGCGGCCGGCCGGCTGGTGGCTGGTTGGCTGACGGCAAAGCGGTGGACCCGTTGGCGAATGGCTGCCGCGACCTCGGGCCGCGCTGCGCTGGGGGCGGCTAGTGAGCGCACGGTAAATGGTGGAACCAGCTGGCCGCTCGCCAGCGTGCGCAGGTGGAAGTGGTACGGCGCGATGCCGGTGAGATCGTCGGCGGTGAGCGGGGCAAACTGATTGGCCAGCCAGTTGGCGTCGGTGCGGCCGAGGCGGAAGGCAATGAGCGTACCAATGTTACCGGCCACGGCTTGCCGCACGTTTTCTGGTAGCTGGTCGATGTACTGGTGTGCCAGGTGCAGGCCCACACCATACTTGCGGATCTCGGAAAGCATGCTGGCGAAGGTATCGGTCACAACGTTTTGGAACTCATCGATGTATACGTAAAACGGGGCGCGCTGGTCGGCGGGGGTATCGGCGCGGCTCATGGCGGCCATTTGAATCTTGGTGACGATGAGCGTGCCGAGCAGCTGGGCGTTCAGACTGCCGAGCCGGCCCTTGGATAAATTCACCAGCAAAATTTTGCGGCGGTCCATGAGGGTGCGGATGTCAAAGGCCGATTGCTGCTGCGATAAGATGTCGTACATTACGGCATTGCCGAGGAAACTGCCAAACTTGGACGTGAAGTAGTTGAGCATCTCGGATTTGTGGAAGTCGGCGGTTTGGGCCATTTGGTTGTGCCAAAAGTCGCGCACCGCCCAGTGCTGGCTCTTGGCGATGGTCGCGGCCGCAAAGGTTTTGTCGGTGAAGAGCCGCGGGATATCCACCAGTGTACCCCGCACGCTCGGCTCGGTGACGGTGAGGGCGGCGTTGCGCAGCCAGTGTTCAAATTGCGGGCCGATGATGCCGGTGTGGTCGGGGTCGAACAACTTGTAGAAGAGCTGGATGAGCTCCTGAATGAGCAGGTCGCGTTCGTGCGGGGTGCGCCATTCGAGCAGGTTGAGGCCAAGAATGGCGTGCGGGTCGGATGGGTCGAATAGCACCACGTCTTTGGCTCGGTGGGCGGGAATGCGTGGCAGCAGCCAATCAATCACTTCGCCGTGCGGGTCAATAAAGCAGCAGCCGTCGCCGTTGGTGATGTCCTGCAAGATGGCGGACTGAAACAGCGTGGATTTGCCGGTGCCGGTCTGACCAATGAGGTAGGTGTGGCGCAGACGGTCGGCCGGGGCGAGGCGGATAACGCTTTGGCTACCCCGGAAGGCGCCCCGGCCGACGGCTATCCCCTCCCCTGGCAGGTTGTCGGGGATGGGCAAAAGTGTGGAGTTGAGCGCGGCCAGCTGCGGCGTGCCGCGGACGTTGAGCGGTGTGTGCCAGAGGTTAGCGGCTTCGGCAGGTGTTAGCAGGAAGCTGGTGTCGGTTTGGGGCCGGCGGTAGAGCGCGGTGGTCAGCCAAGACTTAAGGTGCTTGGGCACTTCATAGCGGAGGCTGGTTTTGCCGGGTATGGCAAAACCGTGGAAGGCGGCGACGGCCCGGCGCACCAGGGCGGTGGCGGTGGTTTGGCTATCGGCTAGGGCGATTAAGCGGAGGTTGGCTTGGAGCTGGGCGTTGGCGGTTTTGTCGTCGGGCGCGGTGGACTCGGTGGACTCGCTGCGGCCGTTGATGATGAGCTTAGCCAGTTCGCCGAGGGCATCGGCAGTGGCGCCAAAGAAATCGGGGCCGGTTTTGGTGGTGCTCAGCGTCAGCTGGACGACCAGCCGCTCGCCCGCCTTGACGCTGCTGAGCATCTCCAGGACCGGCTGGAGCGGGTCGGGGCCGGCGAACTCGGCGTCGCGCAGGGCGCCACTGCCGGGCGAAAACTGCACGTTTCCGCCGGCCAGTTCGCCGGGCGCGTCAAAAATCACCAGGTTAATTTGGCGCTCCAATTCGGCGGTGGGCAGCGTGGCGTAGAGGTGGCTGGTGAGCTCCCCGGCTTGGTCTTCGGGTACGACAATGAGGTAAGATATTTGGCTTTGCTTAGCCACAATTTCGAGACTGACGGTCTGCGATCGGTCTTTGGCGAGCAGTCCACCGAGCGCGGTCATGAGGGATTTGGTGGCTTCAAAATGGTTGCGGGCCGGGGCGCTGTCATTGAGGACTTGTGGTGAGGGCAGGAGTTTGAAAAAAGCTAATTTGGGCGTGGTCATGCGGCGTGCTCCAGAAGTTTTGCTTCGACTGCGGCGGCAGGATTGAGGTGCGCGATGCGAGTTGGTAAGGAAGTAACTTCGGCGAGCGTAGCGGCGCTGGGTATCACATCATCGCTCAGTTGGCTAGGTGGATTCGGGTCTAGGTCTTCAATTTCGATGTCCAGTATGTCGGGCCCGACGTGGTGTGCTGGTCCAGAATCAGGGGCGTCGACGGCTATCTCCGTGGCGGTTTCGGCGGCGGCTTCGGCGTCTGGCCCGAACTCTGCTACCGGTTCAACTGGCTCGGCTCCGGCGTCGATATAGACCTCAACACCGCCGATGCGGCTGAGCGGCTCTGGGCCAGAGAGTTCTATACGTTCAAGCTGCGGGTTCATGCGCTGACCTCGGGGGTGAGCCAGGCTTCGGTGCCGGTTATGACGGTGGCTTGGGGTAGCTGGCCGGCGATAATGGCGTTGGCAATGGGTGTTTCGTAGTATTGGGCGATCATGCGCTTAACTGGGCGGGCGCCAAACAGCGGGTTGAGGAGCGGGCGGAGTTGGCGGGCCAGAATGTCGTTGGGCACATCAAATTGCACGCCGAGGCGCTCAAGGCGCTGGCTGAGGCGGCCGAGTTCGCGCTGGGCGAGGGTGACGAGGTGGGCCTCGCCCAGCGGTTGGTAGGCAATGACGGCGTCAAACCGGTTGATGAATTCCGGTCGGTAATGCTTGAGCAGCAGGGGCTGGAGGGCCGATTGCAGGTAGTCGGGGCTGTTAACGTTGATGCCAGCCTGGGCGGCTAGCGCTATTTCCTGGCTGCCCACGTTGCTGGTGGCCAGGACGGTGGTGCCGGTGAAGTCGACCGTTTGGCCGGCTGAGTCGGTGAGGCGGCCGTCGTCGAGCAGCTGCAGGAATAGGTCAAAGACTTTGGGATGGGCTTTTTCAATTTCGTCGAGCAATACCAGCGAGTAGGGCTCGCGGGCGACGGCGCCGGTGAGCTGGCCACCTTCCTCGTAACCCACATATCCGGGCGGTGAGCCAATCAGGCGGACGGCGGCGTGCGGCTCGCCGTATTCGCTCATGTCGAGGCGCACGAGGGCTTTGGGATTGGCGTAGACGTGCTTGGCGATGGCTTTGGCGGTTTCGGTTTTGCCGACGCCGGACGGCCCCAGCAGCAGGAACGAACCGCGGGGACGCGTGGTGTCGCCCAGGCCAAGCTGCGATTTGGTGATGGTGCGCGCGATGGCCTGGATGGCCGGTACTTGGCCGACCACGGCTTGCTGCAGGTTGTGCTCCAGGGCCGCGAGGTCGGCGGAACGGGCAGCGTCGAGGTCAGCCAGGGGCAGGCGCTCACGCTCGGCTACCACCTGCTGGATGCGGGCCTTGGTGACATGGGTGGCGGCTTCCAGGCTGGCGTCGACGCAGGCCTCTTCAATGATGCGCAGGGCGGCGTCGGGCAGAGCGCGGCCATGTTTGAAGCGGCTGCCGTACTCCACGCTGGCCGCGACGGCTTCAGCGCTGACCTGCAGGTGGTGGTAGGCTTCAAGGCGCGGCAGCCCGGCCTCCACCATGGTTATGGCGGAGGGTTGGTCGGCTTCGGTGAGTTCGAGCGGGTCGAATGTCCGGTTGAACGAGTAGTCGCCCTGGAACAGCCGTTGGTAGGCCGTGGGCGTGGTCGTGACGACGAGCTTGATTTGGTTATGCGAGGCCAGGGCTTGCAGGAGTGACAGCGTGAGCTCCAGCCGGCTGGGGTCGTCGGCGGCCAGGAGCTGGATGTCTTCGACGATGATGATGGCGTTGGGCAGGTTGTGGGTGGCCTGCCGCAGGGCGTCGTAGCACTGGCGGAGGCTATCGCCGTTCATGAGCAGACTCAGGATGGGCTGGGTGTCAAGTTGGTATAGCCGGGTGCTGAGCGCGCCGTAGAGCCCGGCTTGCCGGCGGCGGGCGAGGGTTTGCGTCAGGCTGGTTTTGCCGCTGCCCGGTTCGCCAATGAGCGCCACATGGCCGCGGCTGGGCCGCAGCAGCAGGCGCACCAGGCGGTTGAGTTCGGTGTCGCGCCCGACCACATCTGTGAAGCGTCCGGCTTTGGCGCGGGCTATCAGGTCGGTGAGTTTGATGCCGAGGGTGGTGCTCATGCGGTGGTAACCTCATGGTGGCGGGGGCTGCGCTGGCGCCGCTGGCTTTGAGCCGGCACATCGAGCTGGATGGCAAGGTCGGTGTCATCATCATTGGCGGTGGGCGCCGGGTGGGTTGGTGTGCGGGTCAGGGTTTCCGCCCGGTTTGGGCCGGACGGGCTCGAGCGGTAGCCGGCGGTGGGGTTTGGTTCGGTCGTGTGGATTGCAGGCTTGGCTGAGCGGATAGCTGGCCCAACCACCCGGGGCGCCGGTTCGGCTGCCCGGAGGGTCAGCTGAGGTGTAACTTGCCGGGTTCGGGTGACATGGGTAACGGGTTGAGCTTCGGCACGGATGATGGGTTGGACTTCGATGTGGGTTTCGGCGTGGGTATCGGTGTACGTTTCGGCGTGGGTGACCAGCTGCGGTTCGATGTGTTGCGGTCCGACACGCTGTGGTTCGGTGCGGGCATGCATACGGGTTTCCGCCTGGGGCGTAGTGGCTACGAATTCCGCGCGCCAGTCGGTGTCGAGCTCCAGGACGGGTGCGGATGTGAAGGTCGTGGTGGGTTCGACTTGGTGGGTGGTGCTTTGGTTGATGTGCGGCTTGGATGCGCGGATAGCGGCGGCCGGACGAGCTTCTGGCCTGGCAGCTTGAGTGACGGCATTGGGTTCGTGCGTGACGGGTTCGTGCGTGGCGACTTCTGGTTGGCGGGCTTTAATAGCGGCCCGCGGGCTGGCTTCGACGACGGTTCGCAAGCCGGCATCGGCCAGCCGTCGCAGCTGCGGTTCAGCCGCTGCGCGCACGGTTGCGGTCGGCGCGGTCGTGGTTGGCGCGGTTGTGGCTGGTGCGGTCGTGGTTGGCGCCTCGGTGGCTTGGGTCTCTGAAACCTGGGTGGCACGGGTTTCCGAGGCTTGGGTGGCGCGGGTCTCCGCGGTGAGGGCCGTAGCCGGTGCGGCTTCCGCGGGTTTCGATGCGGTCGTCACTGCGGCTTCCGCGGACCTTGACTCGGCGGGCGTGGATTTTGGCTTGGCGAGCGTGGATTCTGGTTTGGCGGGCATGGATTCAGCAGCTTTTGGCTCGGCCGGCTTGGTGATGGCGGGTTCCGCCACGGCCCGGCCGCCC
>DATDME010000071.1:0-6132 GCA_036518915.1 Candidatus Saccharimonadia bacterium
TGGCTCGCTCAGCCGCGACGCGCTCGGCCGCATCCTGCAGCTCGCCGAAGAGGCCGACGCGCTGGCCATCGGCACCAGCCTGTCCAACAATTCCGACACCACCATGCTCGTGGAGCGGCTGCTGACCGAGGCTGAGGGCAGTCTCATCCTATGTGACGACGGCGCCACCGCAGCCCGTAGCCAGCTCAGCCTGCTAGCAACCCGGCCAAACACGCTCTGGATTCTAACCATGCCCGAAGTGCTTAAACTGTGCGGCGCCCTCGGCATTGCCATTCACATCCGGGAGGGCGCTGGCCTCATCAATAAGTTGCAAATCATCCGAAATCTGTCCCAAGCGCTCACCGGCGACCTAGCCGTCTTTGGCACCGAAGTCGCGGTGGCCGCGGAGGGACAGCTCAGCGTCACACCCGTCAACCACCGCCTTAGCCTGCAACCCACGGCGTTTTACGCCGTGCTCGCCAGCTTCTGGCTGCAAAACCGCGGCCGGCCCTTGGCGGGTCTGACCACCGGAGCTTATGTGCTGGGCCAAGTCAGCCAAGCCTTTGACGCCACCGCCAACCCCACCGTCACACAATTGGCCGCGGCCATCAGCCAAACCCTCAAAGCCAGCGAAGACACCTGGTAGCATCCGTGCCGGGCGTAGCCGTGTGCTATGCTTAGGGCCAATGAGACGGCTACGTTTAACCCGCTACAGCGCCATCGCCTTTGTGACCGGCTTTGTGCTCATGGCCTTCGAGCTGGTAGCCGCCCGGTTGCTCGCGCCCACCATTGGCACGTCCATCTACATCTGGACGAGCGTGATTGGCGTGATGATCGCCGCGCTGGCCGCCGGTTACGCCGCGGGCGGCTGGGTCGCCGACCGCCGCACCGAGCCGCTGGATGTGGTTTGGTTATTGCTCCTGGCTAGCTTTGCCATCCTCTCCACCCTGGTGCAATACCATGCCGCGCTCACCGTCATTATTGGCCTCACCGCCGACCCCCGCCTGCAGGGCGTGATAGCCGCGGTCGTATTATTTATGCCGGCCAGCTTTATTGTGGGCGCGGTCAGCCCATACCTAGCCCGGCTGCAAACCACCTCCGTTGACACCACCGGCCGCACCGTTGCCGGCTTAAGCGCGCTCAATTCACTCGGCGGCATCACCGGCACCTTCGCCACCGGCTTCATTTTCTTTAGCCTGATTGGCTCCGCCCAAACCCTCAGCCTGTTGATTGCCACGCTCGTCCTCTCGAGCTGGCTGATACAATCACGCGCCTTTTTTGGCCTGAGGCTTGCCGGCAGCCTGATGGCGGTGGGTATTGGCTGGCTCTACTGCTTGCCCGTCGCCACGGCCCACAGTAGCCGGCCGATCGACACCGCCACTTCGCACTACGAAGTCGCCAATTTTTACTACCGAAACCAACCCATCCGCGGTTTGCTCATGGGCCCAGGCGGCATCCAGTCGGCCATCGCGCCGGCCGAGCCCAACCGGCTCGTGTTTCCCTACACCCAAAAGATTGCCAGCCTGGCCGCCGCCGCGCCCGCGCCCCAGCGTATCCTAATCCTGGGCGGCGGCGCCTTCACACTGCCAGAATACCTTGGCCGCACCTACCCGCGGGCCGCCGTTGATGTCGTGGAAATCGACCCCCAGCTGCCCACCATCGCCCGCCAATACTTTGACTACCAGCAACAGCCCCGCACCACCGTCTACGCCACGGATGCCCGGGCTTTCCTGGAGCGCCCGCACCAGCCCTACGACTTGGTCATTATTGACACTTACAGCGATTATTGGGTGCCGTTTGCCCTCACCACCCGCGAATTCACTGAACGTCTAGCCGGCACCGTCACACCCACGGGCGTCGTGCTAGTGAACCTGATTGGTTCCGCGCAATGGGGCTGCCGGCCTTACATCGGCAGCATTAACGCCAGCTACGCCCACGCCTTCCACCAGCAAGCCGTCTTCCCGGCGGAGGACCCGGACCTCAACCACTTTCAAAACCTCATCTTGGTTTATTCCAACGCCTCACTCGGCTGGGCCGACGCTGTGCCCAACCGCCAAACGTACCTTGAGGGCCCCATCGTGCCGCTCACCGACAATTTCGCACCCGTCGAACCGCTCTTGCAGCAGTGCATGGACGCCGTGCGGTATTAAAGCTGGCCCCGCCGGCCGGCAACCAGGTTGTAATTATATGTGTACAGCATTGCTGGTCTCCGTTAGTGATACGGAGCATGCACCCCAGAACTGAAGCGCCACATCGGGCAATCCTACGAATGATCCCCAAGCGACGTCATCGGCGCCAATTTGCATTCCCGCCAAAGAAAACCACCTCGCCGCCTCCCATAATGCACGGCATGAAGCGAGCGCAATTACTGAAGCTGTTTGTGGCGTCGGCCGGTCTTGGCCTGATTATTGGCATGACCACAGACTTGTTCATCCGCGCCATCAGGTTCGGCAGCCACGTGCTCTTGAGCAACTGGACAGTCGGCACAGCCGGCCGCGCTTGGGCGGTTGTTGGCCTGTCGGCCGCGGCCGGCTTGGCCATGGGCATGTGCGTGAAGTTCTTTGGCACCAACGACGACGGTATCGGCTTCGACGCGGTCCTGGCCGCTGTTAAGCAAGATGGCGGGTTAGGCCTGGCCCAAATCAAACGCATCGTCCTCAACACCTACCCAGGACTGGTCACCGGCGCCAGCATTGGACCCGAGTCGCCCCTGGTGACCATCGCGGGATATTGCGGCAACCTATTTGCCAAACTGCTTAAAGCGTCCCGGCAACAACTCATGGCCTTCATCACCATCGCCCTCGGCGGCGGTATAGGCGTGCTAGTAGATTCGCCCGTGGCCGGGCCGATACTTTTTGCCGAGCAACCGCCCACCGTCGATAAGTCGGCCAACCTCATGTTGGTATTCACGAGCATGATAGCGGCCTCGATTGGTTTTGCCGTTTACAAGTTTCTGGGCGCGCCTCTGCTCACCGGCGACAAGCTTGTGCCCGCCTACGGCGGCCTGCAAGCCATTCATTTGCTCTACGGCTTAGCGGTTGGCCTGCTCGGCACCGCGTTTGGCCTATTCTTCAAATTCTTGATACTGTTTGTGCGCCGAAGCCTCCGGCGTTTTGCCCACCATCCGATTTCCAAAGGTCTGGGTGTCGGTCTGGTAGTTGGGGTTTGCGGCGCCATCGCACCACTGGTTATGTTTGACGGCTCGGCCCAGCTTGCCAGCCTGGTCGACAACGCCTCAAAATACAGTTTGCTCGCGCTACTTGGCCTAGCCCTACTTCGGCTTATCTCCACCTCGACAGCCCTCGGCGGCGGCTACCAGGGCGGGAACATTTTTCCCTCAATCTTCATGTCCGGCGCGCTGGGGCTAGCGGTTCACGCCATGTTGCCCTTCATCCCGGCGCCGGTTGCCATGGTGTCGTTCATGGCCAGCGTGATGTACGTCTTCACCCCGCTGCCGCTATTTTGCATCTTCTTGTTTACCGAAATCTCCAGCTTCACCTTGATCCCCGTGATGGCCATGGCGCTGGTGAGTGGTTATCTTTTGAATATCATCTTAAAAACACTACGGCACCAGCCCTAGCCCATTAATGCCTCATAGTGGTGCATGCCCAAACAAATAACAGTGAACCTCTACGGGCTTCCGCCCGTAGCTTCATAGCAATTTAAGCTGAGCTTGCCCGCTATCTTCTTTGCACTGGTGTTCAATGCCTAAGGAAGATAGCGGGTTGGCTCATAGCCGCGGGCTTCCGCTCGCGGTTTTACGCTTGGTAATAAAAACTTGGTACACCACAGTCACAGACGTCAGAACTGCCGTTCGTGAGGCTAATAAGCCAATTATACTCCCGTTAGGCATTAGCTGATAAAATACCCGCATGGAACAACCACAGCCAAACCCGCACGAAATCAGCAAGCCATCTCCTGAACTTCGACAAACATCTGAGCTGCCCTTCGCAGTCGAGAAAATCCCCGTAAGTGAGGGGGTGGACGCCTTCAAGGCATTTGTAGATCGTTATCCCGATTATGCCATCTGCCCGTATGTCGCCTACAAAGACGCTGAAGGCTGGGACAAATCCACTAGCCGCACCTACATGAACCAGGTTCTCCCTAATTTTCTCTACGTTCCGGTTAATATCGAAAAAAATAACACTGATGAACTCCGACGCTTCTTTGAGCTAGTTGAGGATATGGAGCGTGTCCCAGCCGTCAACATTACCCAACCCCACAAAAGCGCCCCGGTCATCCGCGAGATGTTTATCGGTGACGCCAACGCGACCGAGAATGTTGACACCCTGATTCGAGGCAGTGAAGGCAAATTAGTACCATACGACCTAAACGCCCCCGCCTTTGTGAGCTGGTATAACGACGAGGTTGGCTCTTTTGAGGCCAAAACCGTCGTGTTAGTAGGCGTTGGCGGAGTAGGGGAGCCGATGGCGAAACGCATTGCCGCCCAGCATCCCAGCCAGCTTTTGCTCATTGATCCAGCCGATAAAGCAGATCTAGCTGCAACTCTCGGCGAGCAAAGTACCGTGGAATACCACCACTCGCTGGGCGAAATTGCAGACGCAGAGCTGCCCGAAGATGTCATTGTGATTAATGCCGCCGGGAAAGAGGGGGCAACCGACGAGTCGGGCATCAACCAGCTCCTTGAAAGCCGAGCTTCGGCATCAGGCGTATTCGTAGACATTCGCCCTCACCTCAAAATTGAAGTCGTCGAAAAAGCCAAAGGACTAGGCTGGCAAGCCCATACCGGGAACGGCATGAACGCCCGCAACGACTACGCGCTGCTCACTGGCATCACCGACAACTTAGGAGTTCAGTCGCCCTCGTTCGAGCAGTTTGAAGATTTGGTTGCAAAGGCGTCGTAAGCATCGTTGATTATGCTGATATGATCAAACCATGAGCTTATCAGAAGATGCAATTACATTCGTCAAGGCCAACAAGCGCAATCTAATTGAGCGATTCGCCAACCCGCAAGAATTTACCTCCACGCCCCACCCAGAAACCTTTTTCATGGCCGGTTCACCGGGAGCTGGTAAAACGGAATGGTCGCGCAATTTCTTGCAAGCCTATAAAGAAACGCATGGCGTAAACATACTACGAATTGATCCCGACGATATTCGTGCCGCCATCCCTGGCTATACCGGCAACAATTCAGATGAAGTCCAGGGTGGAGCGGCTTTGGCTGTTCAGAAAATTCTAGACCACGCCCTAACTAAAAATCTTAGCTTCCTCTTTGATGGAACGTTCGCCAAGTACGACCTAGCGCACCAAAATATTGAACGTGCTATCCGACACGACCGCCGGCCCGTCGTGCTGTATGTCCATCAAGATCCTTTAGTAGCCTGGGACATTACCAAAGCCCGCGAATTACGTGAAGGACGAATGGTCCCTAAAGAAACCTTCATCAATGCCTATTTTTCATCAAGAGAAAATGTAAACCAATGCAAAGCCGAATTTGGCGACAAAATGTACCTTTACCTCATAAACAAGAACGCCGATACGCTACAATATAAATACGAAATAAACATCACAAACGTTGATCATTACCTAAAAGCCCCCTATACTAGGGAGCTGCTAGAGGAGAAACTCAAATGACCCGTACTTTACGCAGACTTTTCAAGCTATTCTCTCCCGCCAAATCCGACAGCCACTTCTACGAGTTAAAAGCCAAAGAGCAGAAACGTCTCATCGAGACAGCAGTCACGCACTCGAACACAGAGCAAAAAGAATTACTCGACGAATACGTCGCACACGGCCATCCGAGAACAAGCTAACTGAAAAATCACAATAAACAAACGCCCCACCATATTGGCTGGGGCGTTTGTTATAGGATAGTTCGAACATCGCACCATTTGATCAAATCAGACTCCAACCAAAAAATTGCCAGATTATGGCATTGCAAAAAGATAATATAAGCATAAGAACATTGGTACCGCTGGTCGGACTCGAACCGACACGGGTTGCCCCACACGATTTTGAGTCGTGCGTGTCTACCATTCCACCACAGCGGCAAATTGTAAAATATGGCAGGGAATGGTATAAAATATCTTTCCCGTCGTGCTAGCATCAGCACGCTGTACACGATACCATAGAATAGCCATTAGAGATAGTCTGCCTACCATGCCTGAAGCCGATAACACCCTGGACATCCAC
>DATDME010000072.1:0-3541 GCA_036518915.1 Candidatus Saccharimonadia bacterium
CCCGGAATATCGCTGGCCAGGGCGATGCGGCAGGCCATGCCGGTTTCAATGGCCACTTTGTTCAATGTTTCATAGCGCGACGGAATGACCGTGACGTCACACCAATCATACAGGCCGCCAATTTCGGCGTTGGCAACATGCCCCAGGTACGTCACGTTTTCATACCGGTCCGCCAGCTCTAGGACTTTTTGGGTGATGGCCGCATCGCCGCTACCCGCGATTTTGAGCCGCAGGCGCGCTAACACGCCGTTTTGGGCCAGCATATCAGTAACGGCTAGCAAGATGTCGACGCCTTTTTGTTCTGAGAGGCGGCCTACGAACAGCAGGTTCAGCCCGTCGTGCCTCTGCGGTCCTGGCCGGTCGGTGACCACGAAAGCGTGATGAACCACCTGCACGACCGGAAACTTCAGCTTGCACTGAACAAATTCCTGATCATCGCGGGTATTAACCTTGATACTTTGGGCGCCGTTGATGAGCCACTGATAGAGGCGCCCGGTATACAGCAGGTTATGCAGCCGGGCAGAGGCCGAGGGCGCCACCGGGTAGTAAATGGAGGTGTGCACGCCAATAATAACCGGGGGAAGCTTAGCGTAGCCGATCCGCTTGATGAGCCCTAATTCAAGGATCTCGTTCTTCGTGTATATGACATCATAATCCTGGAGCATTCGGCGCAGGTCGGTGATCCGGTCGAAGTGGCGGTACTGCACCCGGCCGCCGAGTTTTGACTCGACCGCTTGCCGCGACTCGCGGTAAATGCTCGCCACGTCGTGCTTGCGCCAATGATACAGCGTCAGGAGCGACTGCAGCCGCTCCGTTAAGCGGGGTGAGGCCGTGAGAATGGTGATGTCTGTGGCAGGATAATACTGTTTGAGGCCAACCGCGGTCTCGATCACGTAATTTTCAAATCCGCCACCTTGTTCCATGATGCCAAACGAGAAAAAGCAAAGTTTGACTGTGTTTTCCATACTAGTTTTACCTTGGAGCAAAATACCCTATCGCGCCGGCGGCAAATTCGGCTGTTTTCATAAAAAGCACGCCCAGCCCCACCACCGGATTTCGGAAAAGCTTACCTGGTTTAGAAAGGAACAGCTTGTACCGTTGCAGTGGCCCGGCCGGCGCGGCCAATGCGGTTTGCGGGTGCTTGGCCAGATAGGCCCGGGCCGAGTGGGCGTAATAATACTTCTTCCGCAGCGTGGCGACGAGGCTGAGGCGCTGCTCGTTGTGGCGGATAACCGCCCGTGTACGCACCAGCGGGCCGGTGGCTTTCAGCCGCTGGGAGAGATCCCAATCTTCACCGGCCACCAGGTTGGAATCAAAGCCGCCGAGGCTCAGGTAATCCTGGCGGGACATGAAGCGGGCCGCCTCGACTGGCTCAAACCCGTTATAAAATGACCGCTCCAGCGCCTTGCAGCGCGCCCAAAAACCCTCGCCGAACGACTCCTCTGGTATGATGACGCCCCGCGCCTGCTCGTTGGCCTGGAGGGCGGCGACCGCTTCGGCGAGCACTTCGGGCGCGAGCTCCATATCGGCGTCGATGACGCAGACATAGGCGCCGCTGGCGCGCCCGACGCCAAAGTTGCGCTGCGCCGACCGCTCTGGCCCGTGATTGTACACCTGCCGGGTGTAGCGGCGGGCCAGGGCGGGGGTGCCGTCGGTGGAGTCGCGGTCGACCACGATGAGCTCCACCTGCGGGTAGGTTTGGCGGCGGATTGACGCCAAACAAGCCCCCAGGGTGCTTTGGGAGTTGCGCGTCGGCACGATGACAGATACCACAAGACCTGGAACCATGTTGATTAGTGTACCAAACCCGGCGGTGCGTGTGGTTGGCGGGATGGCCAAGCGGGCGGCCGGCGCACAGGACACCACCACAACCCCACAGCCCTGAACTGGGAGGAGGCCTCGCCAAGCTGGCGGGCACGAGCCCCGGTTCGGGGCTTCGTGCTATCTGGAGAGAGGCCGGGGATATCCCCGCTTGGCCGCCCAGATGCCGCGAACCGCGTTACGTCAGCAATTTTTTTGAGCGCAAGGCGGCCACAAAATCCGCGTAGGCCTGGTCAAAGGTGAGCTCGTGCGACCAGTCCCAGGCGGCGCGGCGCAGGGCGGCGTAGCGGGCCTCGTCGCTGAGGAGCTCAATGAGCGCGGCGGCCAGGCCGGCCGGGGTGTTGCGCTGGACAATGAGGCCGGTCTGGCCACCGCGGACGGCGTCGCGCAAGCCGTCTACGTTATACACCACCGCCGGGCAGCCCTGGCTGGCCGCCTCGGTGACAATGAGTCCCCACCCCTCTTTGACGGAGGTCACGGCGATGGCGTGGCACTGCCGCATGAGCTGGATTTTTTCGGCGTCGGTGGTGCGGCCGAGCAGCTGGATATCGGGCGCGTACGGGCTGGCGGCCACGTAGCGGCGCAGGCGCTGGCCGTACCGTCCGCTCAGGTCTCCGGAAATTACCAGCTGCAGGGTGGGGATGGTGGACTTGGCAATTTCAAAGGCTTTTACCTGGTCAAGTGTGCGCTTCATGGGCCGCACCGAGCCGTGCGAGAGGACGGTGGGCCGGCTGAACTGCCGGCCGAGGCTGGGCACCGGCTTGACGTGCGTGCCCTCGGCGATAACGCGGATGTCGGCGGCGCGGAAGCCGTGGCGGAGCAGATCGGCCTTGGTGGATTGTGAAACGGTAATGGTCAGCTGGCGGCGCTTGAGCAAGCGCAGGTAGACGGGCTCGGCCAGGTATCCCAGCTGCGCCAGCACCGATGGGAATTCATAAAACCAAATTTGGCGGCAGAGCATGTGGAAGAACAGGGCCGTTGGTACCTGGGCGTACCAGGCCGCAAAGTACGGCATGGTGTTGCATTCATCGATGACAAGGTCGGCGGCCAGCTCGGCCCGGTGCTGACGGAAGTAGCGCCACGTCGTGAAATACGTTGTGAAGCGGCCGCCGGTGCGGATAATGGCGACGCCGCGCCGGCTGGCGGTGGGCGCCGCGCCGGGGAAGCCGCTGGTTAACAACGTGACGGTGTGGCCGGCCGCTACCAAACGCGCGGCCAGCTCCTCGGCCACCACCTCGGCGCCGCCGGCTCGGGGGTGCTCGCGGTCTTTCCAGCTCATCCACACTATGTTCATATCAGGTATTAGGCTAGCATATATACACAGCGAATATATATGGCGGGGGCGGCGCTGGCCGGGGTGACGGTGGCGGCGGCGAGCGTGGCTGCGACGATAGCGGCCGCTGCGATGAGACCGGCGCGTCGGCTCCGGGAGAGGCACATGCGTTGTCCTTTGCTCGAGGTGAGTAGTTGAGGAGCGGGCCGGAGCCTGCTCCCCTGTCCGTGCTTGGGATTGGACCCCGTCATCCTACCATATTTGTCAATTTTGTCTAGAACTGTTTCTAACCCGCGGGCGGCGCAGCACGTAGAGCGGCCGGTTGGTCACCTCGGCGTATATCGCCGCGATGTAGAGCGACATGAGGCCCAGCGAAGCCAAAATAATCCCCACCAGAAAGACAATCAGCACGGCCAACTGCGCGGTGCCGGTAAAGTTGTAACCCAT
>DATDME010000073.1:0-10314 GCA_036518915.1 Candidatus Saccharimonadia bacterium
TTGCGTCGGTTTCCGCTGGGCCAAATTCGCCCTGGTCGGTCCGGAGGAGCATCTGTGCCCTGAGCTTTCGCTCGGCATCTACTCGTTGTTTTGAGGCTATTTCAGTGAGTTGGGTCCGTTCATCTTCACTGAGCTTAACGATATATTTTTTAGCTGGCATGATGTTGGTGTTTCCCTTACTAATCGTAAGTTTAATACCAAAATGAAAATGTTACATGGGGATTCGGGGATAAGGTACTACACAAAACGACCCCGCCATAGATATGACGAGGGTCGTTCCGGCCTTTTTAGGCAATTGTGTTCCTTATGGTGGAGCTGGGGGGATTCGAACCCCCCACCTCTGCAATGCGAATGCAGCGCTCTACCAAATGAGCTACAGCCCCAGGTTTTGAGACTGGTCTATTGTGCCTAATGGAAGGCTTTTCGTCAATTGTCGCTGGGTCTAGAGGCTGAAGGTAAACAAATGTCGGAACACCCGGTCCCAGCCGGCGAGCAGCGCGCCCACCACAACCAGCCCCGCGCCCCACAGGAAGGTTGCGGGCGCGTTGAACATCAGGATCAAACCGATGAAAGCCGCGCCCATCCCGATTAAGATGAAGAAGCGGCCGGTTTTGGTGGTTGATTTGGCGGGCATAATTTCTCCTGATTCTGAACGTAGTACGATTTTCGGACTAAAAGTGGCTGATTTGGTACGAAATTCGTACTAAATCGTGGGCCTAATCTTCGCCGTCAATGAAGCCGCCCGACTGGTGGTTCCACAATGTGGCGTAAATGCCGCCCTTGGCGAGCAATTGGGCGTGGGTGCCCTGCTCGGCGATCTCGCCACGATCGAGCACAATGATGCGGTCGAGGCGCTGGATGGTGGAGAGGCGGTGGGCAATTACGATGGCCGTACGGCCCTCCATGAGCCGCCACAGGGCGTCCTGGATGAGTTTTTCAGATTCTGAGTCGAGGGCCGAGGTGGCTTCGTCGAGCATGAGGACGGGCGCGTCCTTGAGCATGGCCCGGGCGATGGCCACGCGTTGGCGCTGGCCGCCACTCAGCTTAATGCCTCGCTCCCCCACCAACGTGTCGTATTTTTCCGGCAGGCGCTCAATGAATTCGGCGGCGTGGGCCCGGCGGGCGGCGCGGCGGACGTCGGCTGCGGTGGCGCCGGGCCGGCCGTAGGCAATATTTTCTTCGAGGCTACGATGGAACAGCAGCGGCTCCTGCGGCACGTAGCTGATGGCGCGGCGGACGTCGGCCTGGCGCATGTCGGCAATGTCGTGGCCGTCGAGCATGATGGCGCCGCTATCGATGTCCATGAGGCGGAGGATGAGCTTGGTGACGGTGGTTTTGCCTCCGCCGGAGGTACCCACGAGGCCCACCCGCTCGCCGGGAGCAATTTTTAGGTTGAGTCCGCCAAAGACCGGCTGCGACTTGCCAGCCTCATGGTAGGCAAACACCACATCTTGGAACTCCACAGCGCCGCGCTTGATGGTGACGGCCGGCGCGATCGGCTTATCTTGGACTTCGGCCGGCGTAGCCAGGATGGTGGTCATCTCGGCGGCGTCGGCCAGCGAGCGCTCAACGTTGCGCGCTACCCGTCCCACACCCCACAGCACGCCGAAGATGCTCCAAATATAGGCTTGAATGAGCACGAATTGGCCGAGGTCTATTTGGCGCTTGGTGATGAGATAAACCGACACCACAAACACCACCGACTCAAAGCCGATCAGCAAGATCGCCTGAATGGCATTAATGATTTCCTGGGTGGCCCAGTCGCGCGTGAACAGGCGCTGGTTGTGCAGAACGATAGCGCGGTAATTATCGACTTCAGACCGTTCATGAGCAAAGTACTTGATGGCCGAGATGTTGGTGAGGTTGTCGGCCAAGCGGCCGGTGGCCCGGGTTTGGCCGGCCGCCGCGGCGGCACTTATGGGAATCTTCCACATGGCCAGCCCAATGGCGGCCACCACGTACACCACGAAAAATACCGACATGCCCAGGGCCACGCCCGGCGCAAACACGCTAATCACTACGACCGAACTAATTGTCCGCACAATCAGCGGCATGATGTCGAACGACAGCGTGTCATACAGCCGCTCAAAGGCCCCCACGAGCTTATTGGCTTGGTTGACCAGGGAGCCAGTGAAATTAGAGCTGAAAAAATGATAGCTCAATCCCGAGAGGTGTTCAAAATTGGCCAGGTGCAGTTTGGACTCCACCCGGATCTCAAACACTGTCATGGCCCAGCCCGACAGGCGCCAAAACGTCCACGTCGCCACCTGGCAGATAAGATACCAAGTGATGACGGTGCCAAAGGCATTCCAAAAACCCGTGGGATGCTGGAGGTAGCCGGGCGTGAGGCGGACGCCCTGCGCCAACAGATACGGCGTAATGACGTTTTGGGTGGTGACGGCCAGCGCTACCGTCAGCATGTGCATGCTCATCCACCCCCGGTAACCACGGGTGGCGCGCCAGAACAGGCGGATGGTTTGACGGGGAGTTTTGGGCCTCATACCGAACAAATATAGCACGTTCCGCTTATGTTGCAAAGATGGAGTGCAACCTCATGGCGGAAAAATGCTGGCGCATGAATTTGGATTTGCTGGGCCAAATTAGCCCAGCCAGGTCAGGCGGCTGCGACCAATCACGAGCATATCACCGGGCTCGGCGCCCAGGCGGCGAAGCTCACGGCTAATGCCAATTTTGCCGACGATGTCGCGCAGCCGGGCCACGGCGTCGTCGTTGTCAAAGTTGGTGCGGCGGGCAAAGCCCTCAATGTGCTCGCCGGTGATGTCCCAGGTGTGCTCGTCGGCGCCGGGGTTGACGAACCACAGGCGGTCGGCGCCGGGCAGGTTTTGCAGGTTGATGACGGGTGCGGCGGCTGCCTCAGCGGCTTCGGCCCGGCGCTGGCGGTCGGCCAAAACGAGCTTGGTGGTGGCGTCGAGCAATTCGGTGAGCCCGCGGTGGGCTTGGGCCGAAATCACGTAAACCGGGCGGCCGGCAGCTTGCTGCAAAGCGGCAGTGCGAGCTTTGCGGTCGGCGTCGGTTAGGCCTTCAGCCTTGGTGAGGACGGCCAGGCGCGGCTTGTCGGTGAGGCCGTGACCGTAAGCGGCCAGCTCGCCTTCCACGGTGTGCCAATCGGCCGCCACGTCATCGGATAATCCGTCAACGAGGTGCAGCAGGACGGCGGTACGCTCAACGTGGCGCAGGAATTCATCACCCAGGCCTTTGCCGGCACTGGCGCCTTCAATCAGGCCAGGGATGTCGGCCGCCAAAAAGGTATGGTCACGATGGTCGACCACACCGAGGTTGGGGATAAGCGTCGTAAAGGCATAATCGCCAATTTCTGGCTTGGCATTGGTAATAACTGACAGCAGCGTAGACTTGCCGGCGTTGGGCAGGCCCACAAAGCCCACTTCGGCCACGAGCTTGAGCTCCAGGCGAAGTTTGCGCTGCTCACCAGGTTCGCCGAGCTCGGCGGTGCGGGGCGCCTGGCGGGTGCTCGAGATGAAGTGCGAGTTGCCAAAGCCGCCGCGGCCGCCCTTAGCGATCACGGCTTCCTCGCCCGGCTCGGTGAGGTCGGCTAGCAGCTGGTCGCCCTCGTAGATTTGCGTGCCGGCGGGCACGGGCACGACCACGTCTTCGCCGTTTTTGCCGTGGCGGCGGTTTTGCCCGCCGGGCTGGCCATCTTGGGCCTCCAGGCGCTTGGCGGTGCGGTAGGCGGCCAGCGTGCTTAAATTGTGCTCGACGCGGAACACCACGTTGCCGCCGTGGCCGCCGTCGCCGCCATCGGGGCCGCCGCGGGCGAGGTATTTTTCGTGGCGGAAACCGAGGCGGCCATCGCCGCCTTTACCAGCCCGCACTTCAATTGTGGCCTTGTCTGCAAACATTGTGAGCATATTATATCATGAAACATTAGTTTTCTTGACTTTCAATAATTCTTGTGTTACTGTTGGGAGCATTCTGCCAACTCTACGTTGGTGGTCGCTCCCACACAGAAGGAGTCCGAGATGAACCGTTGGATTGTCATTGCCGTGCCGGTAGTGATCGCCGCCTTTGCCGGGCTGCTCGCCTGGCTTGACCGAAGGCGCGAATATCGAGTGCCGGACACTGTCCAGGATCTCGAAAGCGTAAACAAGTACGTAGAGAAGGCGCTCCAGGCCATGCTCAAGTATGGCGCAACGGCGACGTCCCTCGCGAAAGCCCTCACCGTGGGGGACAGATCGGTCGTCGCCAACTCGCACGAGTTGAGCGATTGGGTGATTGGCGACCTCAACGGCATATCGGTGCGCCAGCAGGAGGCCCTGACGGTGTTGTGTCAGATTTACCACGCGTTTGAGCGCCACCCCGGGCGCTATCCGAACCCCTGGCTGGCGCTGTTCGAAGTCGTGGACTCCCTCAGCGGCTTAACGCCGGCTGACTATCTCCGAGGCGGCTGTTACGAAAAGCTTCGCGAGTGGGCCGCAAGGCTTCATGAAATGCCAACCGCGGTGCACTGAATTCATGTGCGGGGCACACGCGGCTCCGGGTTCGTTCGCATCAGCAACGATCCCGTGGCCGCGCCCCACTGGTATTATCCGTGTGAGATAGATGCATTTTTGCAAACGTCCCGCAATTACTAAAAACCGGCCCCGGATGGAGGTCGGTTTTTTTTAGTTGCCGGACGTGCAGGTGCCTAGTAGATATAGCGGAACGTGCTCGCGGGAACGGTGCGGGAGGTTACGCGGTCCCAGTTGCCGTTGTAGTTCATTTCTGAGACGGTCACCATGCCGCCGTTGACGCTTTCTACGTAGGCCACATGGCCGTAGTAGCCGGCGCCGCTCCAGGCGATGGCGCCCGGCGTAGGCACTGAGCCCACCTTGAAGCCCGAGGCCTGAGCGTTGTAATACCAGGTGTTGGCGTTGCCCCAGTTGGAGGGGACATTGCGGCGGCTGGCCACGTAATAGGTGCAGTAGCCAAAGGCGTAACCATCGCCACTGAAAGCGTAGCGGGTCAGCGCTGGGACGGCCGTGGAGCGGCTGGTGCTGGCGCCGGCTACTTTACCATTGGCCACTGCCTTGGGCGCGTCCTGCTTGACGCCGTCCGGAATAATAATTTGCACGCCCAGGGTCAAGCCTTTCACTTCGGCGTTATTGAACGACAGGATCTGCGCGGCGTTGGCCTGGAACTTGCCGGCCAGCGAGTCGGCGGTGTCGCCCGACTGCACGGTGTATAACAAGCCACTGATTGGGAGGATGGTCAGCGCCTGGCCGGGCTTGACGAAGTCGGCGTCGTCCAGGCCGTTGGCCCATTTGATGGTGCTGGTGGTGATGTTGAACTTGCTGGCGATGCCCGAGAGCGTGTCGCCAGTTTGCACGGTGTAGTTTTGGATGTCGCGCGTGGCATTACCGGCGGTGGAGACTACCTGGCGCTTGGCCAGCGCGTCGTCGGCGGCGCTGAGCAGCGCGACTTGCTCGTTTTTCTTGGTGGCGGTGCGGGCGGCGTCACTGGTGACCATCATCTGGTTGGAGGTGGCGATATCTGCGGCAACGGAGGCCACGGCCGCGGGATCGAGCGTGCCGCCCATGCCGGCCTGCGACGACATCAAGCGCACCGCAACGGCATGGGTGCGGCTGGGGTCGTTAATGGCTATGAGCGTGGCGGCCACACCAATCAAGCCCAGGTGCGCCATGAAGCGGGGACGGTAGGCTTGCCGCAGCAAACCAGCCACCGCCCGCGCCCGGGTAGCAGTCAGGAGCATAATGTGGTTTTTGCTGGCAGCTCGGCGTTTTGAACGAGACTGCGCGGGAATTTTTATGTTCGAAAATGAACTGGTAGTGTCGCCGGCTTCAGGCGCTGCGGTGAGCGCCGGAAACTGATCAAGGGAGACACTGAGCGCATCTCTACTGATAATGGTTCTCCGCGGACACTATCCTTTATCGTCTTTCCCCGGAACGGGCAGAAGCAATTCGACCTATTATGCTTCGTATCGACGGAGGACAGGAAATCGAAAAGTGCTCACGCTTATCGATTTACATCCCGTAGTCTAGATTAGGCCCAGATAGGTGTCAAATACTGCTTTACCTGTAAAATCACCCGAACAACTAGTGAGATTTGGGCTGGTATTTTAGATATCCGGCCAGGTATCACACTTCGCATATATGTCAAATTTGAACTCAGGTTAGCCTAATTTGACCTCAAATTGAGCCGATTGCAAGCATAACAACTTGTTCGGCCCCTAATACGATTGGCGCCCCGGGAGAGGTGCATCCCTTACATAGAAACAAAAGTTTCTATTATTTCGACATGATTTCGAGTGCTGGCTCGATTTTTTGCTTTTATTAGGCACAAATAATACTTGGCGAGAATACGCTCTGTCCCGGGATAGGAACAAATGTTTCTATCCCGGGCCTACCCTACTGCAGGTACTTGGCGATGTTGGCCTGGTGCTCGGCACGCGGTTCCGCGAGGCCACGGGCGGCCGGTTCGTCATCGAGGACGTACCCGACAGCGGCGGCGACAGCAATGCCGACGCCATCATCTCCGGCGGCCTCGACTACGCCGCGTACGAGCGCGGCTACTTCAAAGAAGGCGACGCCCCCGACCTCGACGAGATCGCCCGGATCCTCACCGAGGTGATCGACGACCTGGTGGTTCCGTAGTCCGTGGGTACCACATTGGACTGACAGCACGAAGAGTTCCGGGAGTGCGGCACCAACGCGCTCCCGGCAACTCCCAAGTTCACGAATTATCGCGCACTTAGGAGTTGGCGTTTATTGCAGGTACTTGGCGATGTTGGCCTGGTGCTCGGCGAACGTTTTGGCGAAGTGGGTGACGCCGTTTTTATCAGATAAAAAGTAGAGATAATCGGTGGTGGCGGGCCGGGCCACGGCATCCAGGGAGCTGAGGCCGGGGCTGCAGATTGGTCCGGGTGGAAGTCCGGCAAAGCGGCGGGTGTTGTAGGGGGAGTTGGCGTTGATATCCAGGCCGGAGAGGCCGAGCAGTTTGGAAGCGTATTCAGCGGTGACGTCCGAACCAAGTGGCTGGCCCGATTTATAGCGCTTCAGAAAGATTTGCGCGACCACCGGCCGGTCGGCGGCGTTGTTGACTTCTTTCTCGACGACACTGGCCAAGGTCAGGCCCTGGTGCAGGGTGAGGCCCTCGGCCGCAAAGGCCCGCACGTATTCGGCGCCCACTTTCTGGCCGAAATTATCAAGCATGGCGCCAATGAGCTGGCTGGCGGTCGTTGCCGGACCCACCTCATAGGAATCGGGAAAGAGGTAGCCCTCCAGGCTGACGCCAGCCGGTTTACCCGCTAGGAACGCCTGGCCGTGCGCGTCGGCCAAGGCCGCGTTGAAGGCGGCGGCGTTCAGGCCGAGGTCGCCGGCGGCGGCGCGGATTTGGCTGAGCGTGTAGCCCTCGGGCACGAGCAAGCGGCGCACCAACGTATGGCCGCCGGCGATGGCTTGGGCGATGTCCGTCGCCGCTTCAGATGGCGCGAAGGTGTAGGTGCCGGCCTTCAGCTTGGCCCGCAAGCCATGAAAATTAATGTAGCTTACGAAGGCGTTGCGGTCGCGGATGAGGCCGGCGGCGCGCAGGGTATCGGCGATGGCCGGGGCGTTTTGGCCGGGCTTGATGATAACGGTTTGCTTGGTGGTACTGGTGCCGGCCGGCCGTAGGCCCAGCCGGTAGCTCATGTAGGCCACTGTGAGGCCGGCCGCCACCAGCGTGAGAAGGCCCAGCGCCAATAAGCGGGTGCGGCGGTTGGCCCGTTTTAGTTCGAGGCGCCATGTCATAGCGAATCCAGGTAGTCCTGCAAAATGATGCTGGCGGCTTCGGCGTCAATGTCGGCCTTGGTGTAGGGCTTGCCCACCGCCTTCAAACGTTCTTCGGCCACTGCTGAGGTGGCGGCTTCGTCCTGCCAAATGGGATCAATGCCCAGTGGACCGAGCAAATCGTCGGCGGCGCGGCGCACGGCGACGGTTTGCGGCGTGTCGTGGCCAGCCAAGCTGCGCGGCAGTCCCACGACCACGGCCTCAAACGGGCCTAATTCTTGAATGGCCGCCGCCACTTGGTTGGGCGCGACGGTGCGCCGCGGCTCGGCCAGCCGGGTTTCATCGGTGGCGATGGCCAGGCCTACCCGCTTCGTGCCAATGTCGAGTCCGAGGTAATGCTTCATACGGCGGGAGTTACTTTTGGACCGAAGCCACTTTAATACTCACCGTAATTTTATCAGTCCGCGACGGCAAACTGGAGGCCCAGCCCGGGCTCAAACTGATTTCGGCGTGCGACACGCCCGGCTGGCGGTTGGCCAGGTCCATGGCGTCGCCGTAGCGCTTGCCTCCGAGGCTCTTGGCCAGGGCGGCCAGGTCGATCTTGGTGCCCGAGTAGGCATCGGTGGCAAAGTGGAAGCTGGTACGGCCGGCCGCGTCAGTGTTGGTGACGGTGATTTGCGCAGCGGCCAGACCATCGTCGTAAATTTGGCCGGTGGGGCCAACTTGTTTGGTTTCCAGGGCGCGCACCGCGGTTTTGAAGTCGTCCTGCTTGACGGTGAGCATGGTGTAGGTGACTTTGAAGCTGACGTTCGCGGTGTCGGCCTGGGCGTTGACGGCCGGGGTGGCGGTGACGTCGCTGGTTTTACTGGTCTGCGAAGACGGCAGCGCCATATAGCCGCTAACGGTCTTGCCGCTGAGATCGCGGGCGGAGGCATCTTTGTCTTTGTCGATGAGGGCCGAAACGGCGGCGTCCACATCGGCTTGGGTGACGATGGTGACGGTTTTGGTGGTACCGCCGCTCATTTGCCCGCCGGTCGCCACAATCTTGGGATTGCCCAGGGCTAGGATGGTGTAGGTGGTGGGACCCTCGTTGTAGCCGTCGCCGTTTTGGTCGGCGGTGACGGCCACGGTGGCCGAGCCGTTGACTTTGTCGCCGCCGCTATCCAAGTAGGCCTTGGGGACGGTGGTGTCGGCGTTGGAGCGGAAGATTTTGCCGTCGGGGGCCTGGAAGCGGGTGCCGGCCACCAGGGGCTGGTCCACGCCGGTGGCGTTGGTGACGGTGATGGTGCCGGCGGCCTTGGTGCCAACGTCCTGCTTACCGGTGGGAGTGACGGGGCCGTTAAGGTCTTTGCTGAAGGTTACGACTTGCCCGGCCAGGGTGCCGCCCGCCGTGTCGCTGGCAGTGGCGTTGGGATCGACGGCGAAGGTGGTGTCGACGCTGGTACGGTTGGCGTTGGCGTACAGCACGACTTTGGCGCTGGTCGTAAAGTACATGAACGCCCAAACGCCGGCCACGAGAAAAACGGCTGTGAAGAGCCAAAATATCCGGCGCTGGAGTTTGCGGTAGTTGGGGATGCGCGGCAGCTTGGCGCCGGTGGCCGGGACGGGCGCCGCGTCTTCGGCGACCGGCCGCCGCTGAAAGGACAAGCGCTTGGGCTTGGCGGCCGGGGCGGGCGGCAGGCCGGTTTGGGCCAGCGGGTCGGCCGGCGGCACGGGATCAGTGGCTTCAATGACTTCGTCGTCGGTATTAACCGTGGGCGCGGCCTTGGGCTGGGCTTTGACGGCCTTGCCGCCCAGAGTAGGCGCCACGGCCAGTCCCACGCGGGCCGCCAGGTCGGTGGCCACGCGGTCACTGGTGACCAAGACGAGTTCACGTTTGCCGCCATCGGCGGCTTTCTTGAGGAGTTTCAGGTTAATGATGCTCTGCAGCATCGTCGAGCGCTTGGGTACGACGATCTGCACCGGGCCGGCCGGCGCCTTGGACAACTTATCGATCGCTGAGGTGATGTCTTCGTCAGCCTCAAGATACAAGGCATTATCGTTCATAGTACCTACACTATCATAATTGTTGTGGTTGCGTTATAGTTGGCCTAACGATTCGGATTCGATGAGGGGATTTCATGCTCGGTTTTGTACAGGCGCATAACTGGCGGAAGCCGCCGAGTCCCGGTGACATACTCAAGGACCGCTTGCTGATTTCGGCCTTATTATTTGGCTCGGCCGGATACATTGTGGAGGGCTCATTCGTGGGCGTCGCGATGCTGATCGCGGCGTTTATTTTAGCGGTGGTGTGGTGCTGGCGACTGGTCGGTACGCACCCGCGACGGGGTATCCGGCTGATGGGCACGCTGCTGCTCGTGATACTTGGCACGTTCATGACGGTGTATGTGGCGTACCATCAGGGTGTGATCCGATAATCCCGAGCTTTTGGGCTGGTGGTTGTTAGTTTGAGCGCCTGGTTCGTACTTGAGCGCCGGTCGGTCCACCAGCCGGCGGCGGTGCGGCCCAGGGTGCGGGAGAGCGCGATGGCCGGCCGGTCGACCCAGCGGGTGAAGAGCCGGCTCAGCGTCAG
>DATDME010000074.1:0-6440 GCA_036518915.1 Candidatus Saccharimonadia bacterium
GAGGAGTGATCGATCCTGAACTCACGAGCACGGTGAGGGCACACGTTTTGTTTTGGGATGGCTATACTACTCGATCACGTTCAAGTTCAAGCTGACACAAGCCCAGCTCGACGCGCTGCGGTGCATCGCGCCGTACATCGAGCTGGACTTCCACATGAAGAACTTCAACGTTCCGACCGGATACCCGATCGGCTGGGACGCCTACAAGCTGGCGGGCACCAACCTGCCCGGCGCCATCCACGACGACGCTATAGAGACAACGGGGCGGTTCCGCTATATGGTGGCAGTGCGTATGGGTGGCGATGAACTCAAAACCTTGGCCTAAGCCTCTTTCAACTGAAAATTACCTGTGGCCTTAGCCCAACCGCACGGCCTGGCTGCGCGGTTGGGCTGGCGTCGGAAGATTTGGCTGCTCCTGGGCCATCGGCGCCTCAGATGTACTGTTTTCTATGGGGAGGGTCCGTGAGAACGAACGTGTTACTCCTTACGACGTACGGGGACCAGAGGTAGAACTCTGCGGTCGCGATGCCCAGCTCAGCTGGGAGTAGTTGGGCGGCGTACCGATCTGCGACCGGATGACCGCCGGCTCCGGCGACGATCATCTCGTGCTTGCCGCCGAGCGGGTCCGTCCAGGTGACGGGCACCGCGCCGAATGAGCGAGTGTCGCCGGCTTCGAGCGTGTCCAGCCGTGCGATCGAGGTGTAGGGGTCCATGCCGGTACGGGCGACGGTCCGAGCCTTGAGCGCTGCGATGGTTCGCAGGGGAATGCCCGCCGTTGGAAACACGTAGTTTTCGTCGCCGTCGTAGTGAACGCCGAGCAGCAGGCCGTTGGCCCATGCCTCGACTGCCGCTTGGAATTCGGTGAGAGAATCGGGGCCGGTCCAGGCGGGCACAGAGCCCGGAGTCGGGCAACGCAATGCAATCAGCCTGAAAGGTTCATTAGGACCAAGCCGCCAGCGTGTGTTGGCGAGGTTACATCTTGTGCTGGCTACCGCCCGCTGGAGGGCGAGGTTGAAACACTCGCGCGGGATTTGATCGAAGGGCGTGGTCGTCATGTGGGCCTCATTCGTGGGCTCGCAGGGAATTCCGGCCATATTTCTATATCAGATTCATCATGCTTTGTCTACGCTCGACGCAATGAGTTCTGCCAATCCATGCCCCCTCACTAATTTTTTGGTGTGGCTGTTTTTGTGGGTTGATACATGTGTGGCCAGGTTGGGGCACCCGAGAATGAGGCTATCCCGTACCAGATTGGCTGGAAAGGAGTATCGGTGGATTATGGCCTCCGCAACCCCGGCAACCCTCTTACGCTGCGATATGCCGAAATTCGTGCGGCTTGGAGAGGGCCAGATTGGGGCTTTGGTGCTAGTTTCCCGCCCTGTCCGGTGAGTATGCTGGCCCCGTTACTCAATAACAGGAGGTAAACTATGGACACGATGCGTGACGATGATTTGTGGGAAGACGACAACCCAGTAGACGGTAGCATGCAAGATGACCGCGACCGTGATCTGGTGGACGAACCGCGCCACGACGGCTTTGGTGAGCGGATCGATGACAATGGCCGGACGGATGCTGAGGCCGGCGGCCGGGAAACTGGCGCCCGCGAAACCGGCGGCAAGGACGATCGCAACATCGTCGAGAAGGCCAAGGACGCGGTTGAAGACTGGACGGGCAGCGGCAAGTAAGTTACAGGTTGTCCCTATGAAAACAAGCGGCTACCACCGCTTGTTTTCATGTTTGGGCGGAAATATCAGGCAATAATACCCACTAGAGTTGTTTGACAATGATTAAAGCGTTTTGTGAATGCTAGTAAGCATAAGCATTATACATAATATTTTTGGACGATTCTATAAACATTAGCGGTATTATCATGAAAATTTTTGTATTTTTGTACTATTGCGAAGCTTTTTGTCATCGTGTAGCTTTCACTCCTGTGTGACGTGTGTTGCTCTGGTGGGTAGCCGCAACCAGATTTAATGGCTACCCACTCTTTGAGGGAAAGGAGAACGATGCACAAACGAAGATTTGCTGCCTACGTGGCGGCGCTGGCGTTGCTCTTAACGGCAGGAGGAGCTCAGGCCAAGGGGGCAACCCCGATCCCCAAACCAACTAAGACTCCGGCGCCGGTGAACCAGCCGGTGCAGCCGCCGAAGCCAGCGCCCAAGACGGTTGAGGTGCAAACCGGCGACAGTTTGTCGGCAATTGCGGCCGGCCAGCAGCTGGAGTCGTGGCGCCCATTGTGGAATGCCAACGCCAGCTTGGAAAACCCCAATCTGATCTACCCCGGCCAAAAGCTAGTGGTACCAGATGGCCCGACGACCGACCGTCCCCTGCCGCAAGGTGTGGTGGCGGAGCCGGTGGCTCCGGTAAGCCGGCCGGTTGCAGTGAGCGGTGTGATGCGCCATAGCCCAGCGGTTAACTACGCGGTTGGTGTGGGTGGTATTCTGGAGCGCATCCGGATGCGCGAGTCGGGTGGCAACTACGCTACCAACACTGGCAATGGTTACTATGGGGCATACCAGTTTAACCTGGGGACCTGGCGGGGCGTGGGCGGCACGGGTTTGCCATCTGACGCTAGCCCGGCCGAGCAGGACATGCGGGCGCAGATGCTGTACAATCAGCGCGGTTGTAGCCCCTGGCCGAATACCTGCTACTAGTACTGTGGCGAGGCGAGGTTTTGAGGATCAGGTAAGGCTTGCTTGACCGGACGCCGCCGTTGTGACAAAATGACCTGCGAATGAGGTGTCCATGACCCACGAGCCCAACCCAAACGCCGTTGACCTGGTGAACAACCGGATCGTGGCGATCGACGGCGGCACTGGCACTGGTAAATCGCGCCTCGGAGACGAGCTGGCCCAACTCTTGCGCCGCAAGGGAGTGCCAGCTCTCTTCATTTCTACCGGGTATTTGTATCGGGCCGTGACATGGGTGGTGCTACAGGAGGCGTTGGCGCGGCTGCCTAAACGGTTGGCGGCGAATGAACGGCTGGCGGCGGCGGTGCGGGCGGTGCGGGCGATGGACGAGCCGACGATGGTGGCGGCGTCGGAGCGGCACCAGATTGCGATGCACCGGGGCCAGGTCTGGATTGACGAAGCTGTGGCGTCGGTCGACGAGCAGCTGAAGGGTCCGGGGGTTGGCGTGGCGATTCCGCATGTGGCCAGCTTTTTGGGCGTCCGGCAGATGGTGAACGCGGCGGCCCGGCGCCAAGTCAACGAGTTTGACGGCTTCGTGATCGTTGAGGGCCGCGACATTGGCCACAGTGTTTTGCCTGAGGCGCCGCTGCGCATTCTGCTGACGGTAGCGCCGGAAGTGGCGGCTGAGCGGTCAAAGGAGCACAGCGTGGCCGAAGTTATCGCCCGCGATGAAGCCGACCGGGCTCATAAGTACGGCGCGCTGAAACATCCCGACGATGCCCGCGCTTATACTCATGTGTTTTCCACCGACGCGCACACGCCGGAATCGGCGCGCGACCACACGTTTAGCCTGATGCAGGCGACTTTTCCCACCCTAGTTTAATTTCGGCATTTGTGCGGTATACTAGATGGCGTGAGCGATATTTTTGCGAAACCATTGGTGTTTGTGGACATCGAAACCACGGGTGGTAGCCATTTCTCCAGCCGCGTGTTAGAGGTGGCGGCGGTACGGGTGGAGCAGGGCCGGGTGGTGCGGTCGTACCAAACGCTGCTTTATCCCGAGGAGCCGGTGCCCTCATTTATTTCTGGTCTGACCGGCATTACCGATGACGACGTTCTTGGCCAACCGCGGTTTGCGGATATCGCGGATGAGCTGGCGGATATATTAGAAGGCGCGGTATTTGTGGCGCATAACGTGCGGTTTGACTATGGGTTTTTGCGCATGGAGTTTGGGCGGTTGGGGGCCGATTTTGCCCCTCCCCTGCTTTGTACGGTCAAGCTGAGCCGGCGGCTGTTTCCACAGTATCGTACCCATAAGCTGGCTGACTTAATCGCGCGGCACAATTTAGTGGCGCCGGCCCGGCATCGCGCGTTTGATGACGCCATGTGCCTCTGGCAGTTCTACCGGATGTGTTTGGCTGAGTTTGATTTAGACACGATTGAGCAGGCGCTGCGGGCTCAGTTGGCCATCCCCTCTCTGCCGAGCCAGCTCGATAAAGCCCAGCTCGATCAGCTGCCTGAGGGCCCCGGGGTGTACCTGTTTGAGGATGAGGCGGGTCATGTGCTGTATGTCGGTAAAAGCGTGACCGTTAAGCGCCGGGTGCTCAGTCATTTTGCCGCTGATGGCCATGATGCCAAAGAGCTGAAACTCGCGCAGCTGGTGCGGCGGCTGCGGGCTATTCCGACGGCCGGCGAGCTGGGGGCGCTGCTCTTGGAATCGGATTTAGTCAAAGAGCTGCAGCCGCTGTATAACCGCCAACTGCGGCGGACTGAACGCGTGACGCTCTTGGTGATGGCATTCAATGACGCTGGCTACGCTACGCTGCACACCCAGGAGACCCAAACGGTGGCGCCGGAGTTGGCCCAATCTTTGCTGGGGGTGTACCCGACGGCGGGCCGGGCCAAGCGCGCGGTTGAAGATGTCTGCCGGCAATTCGGCCTTTGCCCCCGGCTGATGGGCCTGGAGCGCAGCCGGCAGGCTTGTTTTTGGCAGCAGCTGGGCAAGTGCCAGGGGGCTTGTACCGGCCGGGAGCCGCTGGCGGTGTATAACCAGCGGTTTCAAGCGGCGTTTGCGGGCGCGCGGGTCGCGGCGTGGCCCTATGCCGGGCCGGTGCTGATTACGGAGCAGTCGGCCGACGGGCAGCTGCGTCAAGGGTTTGTAGTCGACCAGTGGTGTCTGGTGGGCCGGTTGGTCCAGGAAGACGCGGCGCCGCCGGTATTCCGGGCGGAGGCTCATCAGTTTGATCAGGACCGATACAAAATTATTCGGCGGTATTTGCTTAATCCAGAACATCGCCGGGCGGTACGCGTGCTGCGCTCCGAAGAGCTGGCTAGTGCCCAGCACCAGTAGCTTGCTGGAAGGCGGCGAAGGCGGGCTTGTATGACCCATCGGCCCGGATGAGCCCAAAGAAGTTTTCGACCGTGTCACTCGTGGTTCCGGCATCTTTTAGGCTGTAGTACATGAAGTGGCTCACCCACGGCTTGGTGCTGAGTGACGTGACGGCTGCTGACAGCATGGAGGCCTGGAGGGCTTCATTGACGGGAGTGCCGCCGGTAAGCGGCCATTGCCCAACACCAACAAGTCGGCCCGGTCCGCCGGTGGGTGCGCCGTACTCGGTGACCCACATCGATTTCGCACCATCGCCGTGCTGCACCATAATGGACCGGATCGTGCTCAGTTGATCCCAGGCGCTCCCCTTAAAGGCATTGGCGGCCGTAAATGGGTAAGAATAGGGATGGTGCCCGACGGCGTCGAAGTTTCCCTTGGCATTAGCGGCATAGATGCCGTTGATGAAATCGGGTGGAGACATATTGCTGTTATCGGTCGAGGCCGGAGAAAGCCCCGCCGTAATGACGGTGCTATTTGCTTGCACGGCTTTAATGCTGTGATAGGCGGCGCTCAGCAGGGCGGTGTAGGCTGACGGATCGGCTCGGGGCTGCGAGAACTGAGCGCTGTTGGGCTCATTCCAGATTTCCCAGTTCCGCACCCTCGAGCCGTAGCGGCTGGCGACGGCTGCGGCAAAGCGGCCGTAGGCGGCGGGATCGGCCGGGAGGCATTTATCGCTTGTACAACCATCTGGCCTAGCCCATGCTGGCGTGTAATCGATAACCACGAGACTCTGGAGGCCGTACCGGCCAATGGTGTTGATAATCCGGTCGTAATCCGACCAGTTATAGCTGTCGGGGCCGTCGGCTTGCACTTGGCTCCATTCCACGTCGTAACGGACCCAGCCGGCGCCGAGCTGGTTGATTTGGCTAAGCTGTGTTTCGAGCTCGGGCTGAGCTAAACGCGGCAGGCTGCTGCCGGCGGCAATGCCAAAATAAGCCGAACGCAGCTTAGTACCGGTTGGGCTGGTTTTTTGACGGGCGGTCGCGCTGGGGTTGGGCAGCGGACTAGGGGTTGGCGAGGCTTGGGGCGTGGGGGAGGTTTGGGCATCAAGTACGGCGCTGAGCGGAGTAGTTTGAGGGCTTTGGATATGGGCTTGCTCACGCGAAAAAGCCGTCATGGTCACGAGGACCAAAACGCTACTGGCCGAGGCCAGTGTGGCAAAGCCAAGCTTGCCAAGTGGATGCAGTGTAAACCACTTTAAAACGAAACCCCGCAAATACTGCCTCCTAATGGATTCATTGTATTATGTCCCGCCAGGTTGACCAACTGCCATTTATCTGACCCACCCTCACCCCTTGCCTCAGTGAGTTCTAAATAACAAAATAGACGACAAAACCAAAATCTTTCTGGGAGAAAAACAAAGTCATGTCGTCCAAAGTCATCATACCCGCCTACGCTCATACGGTTCAACAACAACT
>DATDME010000075.1:0-4314 GCA_036518915.1 Candidatus Saccharimonadia bacterium
CCCAGTAGCCGGTTAATCATACGCGCCCTGCGATCTTCATCTTAACCAGTGTACCAGTGGCCAACAGGTAGGGGCAAGGCAAGCATCGGCGCATTACGAACAGCTCTGGAATGGGGCTTTCGGCCGCCCTTCGTACTGGCCGGGAGTTCTGTTGCTAAGAGCCTGGTACCTAACTTGCACAAATTGCAAATTTGGTACGACGGTTTGACTTGTGACCTTTCCCCGCGTACACTCACCATTCACCTGTTAAAAATATTTGACAAATCCACAAGTTACCAGCTAAACTCCTACCATGACTGTTTCAACCACCTGGCAAAAGGATCTGACCAGCCGCCTCTATGAAGGCGCCTTTATGCTGCTGGTCGTCATTATTCTGCTGCCTCAGGTGGCTGGATCCGGCGTGTAGCACACACAACAACCGAACCCAAGCCACCGCTCCCCGGAGCGGATTTTTTGTTCTTAGGCACTGATGGACCACAACCCGCTTGCGGTCCGCCAGGGCTTAAGCCCTATAGGATTCAATGACGATTCCTGAACGCACCCCGACAGCTTGTTCGTCTCTCTCCGGAGGTCCGTCATGAGCACCGCTGCACTCGTCGAGTCGCCCACCGGCGTCGAGGCCAACCTCGGCCCCGTGACCGAGCGCACCGACATCCCGTCGTCGCTCTCGCCGTTCTTCAGCGTGGAGGCCCCCACCGTCTACCCGCTGGTGGTGGTTCAGGCTCTCGAAGCCATTTTCGCACAGTACAACGAGGTCTTCCCGTCCCTCCTACCGGCCCACACCGCTTCGCCGACCGCCTACCGATTCTGCCAGCCTGCCGCCCTCGCGGTGCAGGTCGACATGGTGGGTCTCACCGACGAGGTGCTGACCGACCTGGCCGCCCGTCCGCTCGAGGACGTCGTGGAGTACCTCCGCCGGCGTATCTTCGAGATCGACTCGTCTATCGCCATGTACCACCTGCTCGAGCAACTCTTCCCGGCCCCCGGCGGCGGACCCTCCGCCTTCCGGGCCGCCTGGCGAGCCGCGCTGGACGACGTTCGCCGCCGCACCGACCTGCCGGTGGCGGTCCTCGCCGTCACGCGCGAGAAGTGCGACGCCATGGTGACGTCGGAGTTCGGCCTCCAGCCCGGCGACCCGGTAACCCCAGAGATCGTGCAGGAGTACACCGGCTTCGACACCTTCTTCGGTCCCGACGAGTTCCTGGCCCATCTGGAGGCTAACGGCGGTCAGTGCGGCTACGCGCTGTTCGTTCGCTCGTCGCTCCCCACCAACGCGCTCCGCAACCCGGGCGCCGAGGTGGAACACCCGCTGCTAAGCGATCCTCAGCTGCTGGAGGTCATCCGCAACCACGCCGTCACCATCAACGTGGACGCGCCGGATGCTCCCTGGACCGAGCAGATCAACGACACCAAGGGCTACATGCCCCTGATGGACCTCGGGCACATCATCACGAGCGTCGAGGACCTCGATTCCATCCGGTTTCACCAGTTCCTGACCCGTCACGGCGTCAGCTGGGAGCAGGTCACGTCCGGTCGGGTCACGCTGCGGGCCAAGCCGGCCGTCTCCTCCTACGGCGCGTACGGTCACATCCGGCGTGTCTGGAGCAAGAAGTTCCGTCAGGACCTGGCACGCGAGATCTCGCTGCGTGGCCCCTACGTGGTCCAGCTCGAGCTCGACGTGCCTGTGGTCACCAACGCCTACGACGGCGAGGAAGCGGCCTTCATCGACCGCAACTTCATCTTCATCGTCAACGGCCGGGCGCGCTTCGGCTGCGGCTTCCGCAACCACATGCCGACCGGCACCGTCGAGTACGCCCGCGGCCGGGTCCACGGCAACGGCGCCGCGTTCTGGTCGGTCATCCACCGACCCGCCGCCTGAGAGAGGCACCTCCGCATCACATCGGAGTGCTGTCGGGGCACCGACCCCGTGCTCGCGCGCGATCCGCGCGGGCACGGGGTCCTCCCCGCTTGTCAAATGAATTAATATATTACCAATGTCATATACCGTTGACTTGCTCAAAGATCTGGTCCGCATCCCGTCGAACCCCAATGATACCAATACTGCACGGCAGATTCTTGAACGTGTTTTAATCGAACTCGACGGCTTCACCATCGAGCGATTTACCAATAACAACGTCGTCAGCGCATTGGTCTACAACGCCAAAACCCGCCCAGCAAAATTTAGGATCATTCTGAACGCTCATCTCGATGTCATACCAGGCAAACCAGAGCAGTATACCCCTAAGCAGTCCAAAGACAAGCTGAATGGCGTTGGCGCAATGGACATGAAAGCCAGTGTCGCCGTGTTTATTGATATCTTTCGTCGTCATGCACGCGCATTGCCATACCCAATTGCCCTGCAGCTAACGACCGACGAGGAGGTCGGCGGATTTGACGGCACCAAATACCAGGTCGCCCAGGGCATAAAAGCCGATTTCGTGCTGGCTGGCGAACCCACCAATTTTGATATCGTCCATCAGGCCAAGGGTATCTTGCAGGTCAAAGTTAGCACCCACGGGTTATCCGCACATGGCGCGTACCCCTGGAGAGGACAAAACGCCGTCTGGCAAATGTATGATGTTCTCTCCAAGCTACAAGCCGCCTATCCCAACCCCCAAAAAGAGGCCTGGGCAACTACCGTTAACCTAGCCCATATTAGTACCCCAAACGAATCCTTCAACAAAGTCCCCGACGCCTGCGAAGCCTGGCTGGATATTCGCATGGTTCCAGGAGACCGGGATGCCGTTTTAACTACACTCAAGGCATTACTCCCTAAAAATGCCAGCCTTGAGATTATCGCCAATGAGCCCGCCCTGCAAACTAGCCCATCCGATCCGTTTATCACAAAGCTAGCTCAGTCCGCCTCCAAATTTACCGGCAAAACCACCACGCTTCGTGGCGCCAACGGCACTTCCGACGCCCGCCACTTCAGCGCCCAAGGCTGCCCAGGGGTAGAATTTGGACCAATTGGCGATGGCATCGGTGCAGATGAAGAATGGGTCAGTTTGCCTAGTCTCGTGACGTACACCACTATTATCGAAGACTTCTTACAGCAAATTATTCCCGAGAAATAAACCCTATGAAACCCTTCCTCCTCCAAAGCCGGCCCGAAGCCGACGCCGCCCAAAATGAGTACGAAGCCATGTGTAAGTATGGCCGGCTTGAGCCCCAGCAGCTGAAGCGCCTCGCCATGAACCGCGGCGAGCTGGGTAGCATCAACCTCGACGGCTACTCGGGTATCATTCTGGGCGGCGGACCAGCCAACGTCACCGACCCGCCCGAGGTTAAAGCCAAGCGGACCTACGAACCCCGGCTGTACGAGCTCCTCCGCGAATTGTTGACCGCGACTACCCTTTTCTGGGCGCCTGCCTCGGCGTGGGCCTGCTGAGCGATGCTCTCGGCGGCCAAGTCACCACCGAATTTGGCGAGCCGGTAAGCCCGGTGCGTATCACACTGACCCCCGCGGCCGCCCACGACCCGCTGCTCACCGGCCTGCCCACCGAATTTGACGCCTTTGTGAGTCACCACCAGGGTTGCGCCGTCCCACCCCAGCAGGCCACCGTGTTAGCTGGCTCCCCACTTGCCCGGTGCAGATGTTTCGGATCGGCCAGAATGTCTATGCCACACAATTCCACCCCGAGCTCTTACCGAACCCGAACATATCTTGCGGCGGTTTGTTGAGCGCTATCGTCAAGCGACGCCTCAGCCTCATTTGCGCCTAGCTCTTGACTAAACTCTCAGAATAGTGCATTGTTATAAACGCTCGGTCATCCCGCCGGCACATCGTCTCTCCCCCTGGAGGTGCGCCATGGCCAGCTGGCCGGGCAAGCTCGTTGATGCAATTCGAAACATCTGCCACGAGGCAGTCTGCTGGCTCGGGCTCATCGTAATTGGCCTGGTCGGGCTCGTCCGGAACGCCCTTGCCCTCGTGGGCGGCGCGGCGCTGCTCGTCGCACTGGTGCTCGGCGTCAAGGCCGCCCACCCGTGGGACTGGCTGGGGCACAACCTGTCGTTCTATACCCCGCAGCAGCAGGCGGCAATCGCTGCCAGCCAAGCGGCCAGCGCCCCGTCCGCCAGCCCACCACAGCCGGCCCTGATCACTGATCAGGCCACCCAGCGGGCCATGACGGCCTGGGCGGGCAAGCTGCCGAAGGCCTGCGAAGACCTGACGGCAGCGCCGCGGATCACCATTCCGCGGCAGCCCGGCCAGACGCCCGCTCAAATCGAAAGGCGCCTCGCTCAATCCTTCCCGGCGGCGTGGCTGCGCTTCTTGGAAGCGCAAGCGCCCAACGCGCCGTGGCAGACCGGCTGGCG
>DATDME010000076.1:0-12434 GCA_036518915.1 Candidatus Saccharimonadia bacterium
AAATACTAAACCAGGTATACGTCAGCAGCACACCCACCAGCGTGACACAAAAACCCGCGATGCCGTAGCTACCTTGGAAGTAAGCGATCACCCCGTATACCGTAAACGCCGTGGTCAACAAGCCGCCCGACAAGCCGTCCAGCCCGTCGGTAATGTTAACGGCGTTAGCCGTTGACACCACCACCGCGATAAACAGCGGAATATATAGCCAACCGATGGAGAAATCGCCCACCGCCGGCACGTGGATTAGGTTGTAACCCAACTTGTAGTAGAAGTACAGGGCCGCCAGCACCGCCACGCCCAGGATCAAACTAAACTTAATTTTACCGCGCATCCCCGCAATGCCCAGGCCTTCCGAGCGGATGTTGAGATAGTCGTCAATCAAACCAACCAGCCCAGCCGCCACAAACACGAACAATGGCAAGTACGTTTGGTTGCGCGACAGGTTCAGCAACAGCGTGATGAGCGCGGCAGCCAAAATGAGTACCGCGCCGCCCATCGTTGGAATATTGCGTTTGTGCTTGGCAGCATGCAGCCGTTGGTACACCGGCGCCGATTCGCCGGTAATGGCCGTCGCCCGCGGCTGCTTCCACAGCCGGTATTTAAATGCCAGCTTGGTGTACACCGGCACGAGCAGCATGGATAGCACAAAACCGCCAAACGCCATCAATCCCAGGCGCGACAGTGAGGTGATTTCTTGGGCGTGAATGAAGTTGATTGTCGGAAGAAATGCCATAATGCTACCTGTTAGTTTATCAAACTTACGCTCAGATCACGAGCTCGGCGCGATACCATAATATTTAAATAGCCATGAGCATATGTCATGAAAAACTGGAACAGTTGTAACTTCAGCGTAACCAGGTACTTGCGGTTCGTTTATGCGAACCATCAATATAAATCGCGGTTTGTTGACAGGAGCAAATCCAATAAACGATCCGATATTTGCGCCAGCAATGTAGCCAGTCCCATCAGGTTTGGCGATCTGCGCTGTGCCTGTCTTTCCAGCAATCTGCCCCTCATAACCCTTGATCTTCGCTTGGTAACCAGACCCATGTTCCACCACGACGGTCAGCATTTGCGTTAGGTCGCTGATGGCAGACGGGCTCATCACGTGGTCCGCCAACTTCTTGGCGCCGAGCGGGGCCTCGGTACCATCGTCACGCAGCACGCCGTCCACCACCCGCGGCTGGTACAGCGTGCCGCCGTTAGCCACCGCCGCCATGGCCGCGGCCATTTGCACCATTGTCACGCTCATGCCTTGCCCAAATGACATATTGGCATACGTGACGTTGTTGGTATTGGCCGGCGGCACGACGCCCGCCGCCTCGCCCGATTGTTCAATACCAGTGCGGGTGCCAAAACCAAAATGCTTGGTGAAGTAATCGTAGAGGAGCCTCTTGCCCGCCGCCGTGATGGCATCGGGGTTCCCGCCTAACATCCGTAGCACAAACATCACGCCGGTGTTGAGCGAATCACGCAGCACCACCGTCATTGATTTGCCCTTGCCACCGTGATCGGTTTCGGCATTGCAAATTTTGCGGTCATCCACCTGCACGCACTGCGGGTCGTCGTAGGTAGTATCGGGTTTTATTTTGCCTTGATCAAGCCCTGCCGCCATCGTGAACGCCTTCATGCCTGAGCCCGGCTCAAACTGGCTCGTCACCACCTGGTTAATAAAGACGCTATAATCGGTCACCCCGGCATAATTATTGGGGTCATAGGTGGGATAGTCGGCCATAGCACGCACCGCCCCATCAAGGTCAGTAATAATCACACTGCCCGACTTGGCCTTCACCCGCTGCACCTGGTCAGCCAGTTCTTGTTCAGCCATCGCCTGGATGTTGGGATCAATCGTGAGGACATAACTCTTGCCGTTTTGCGGCGGCTTAACCACGTTGTCGGCCGTCGCAATGGGAATGCCATGCGTGTCAGTTTTGGCCGCCAGCTGCCCCGGCGTGCCAGCCAGCTGGCTATCCAAATAGCCTTCAACACCGTACTGGCCCTGGCCGTCGGCGTTCACAAAACCCAATACCTGCGCCGCCAATGAACCCTCGGGATACGTGCGGTAATCGGCGTCGCCCAAGCCGATGCCCGGCAGTTTAAGCGCTTTGACCTTATCGGCCACGTCAGCCGGCAGGCGCCGCTCCAACACGGCGTACTCAATGCCGTTGTCCAGCCGCTGCTTATACGTGGCCGCGTTACCGCCGGTGACTGCCGCCAGTTTGGCCGCCACCGCCGCCTTATCGCCCACATAGCGCGGATCGGCATACATGATCTTCAGCGTCTGGTTAAGGACAATCGGTTCCAACGTATTACCATCGTGCACAAACAATTCCCCGCGCTGCGCCGGGATCTGATACTTGCGGGTATGTTCGTTGGCTGCCTGGGCCTGGTACTTGGTATGCATCACGATTTGCAGATACCCCAGGCGCCCCAACAGCACGAGCCCCAAACCCACAATCAGCAGCTTGAAGAATCCCAGCCGCCGTCGTTGCCTGAGCTCGTCACTAATTCTCATCATCTATCACAGATTCCGGACCTTGCCGGGCGCAACCGGCATTTATTTGGCGTAACTGACCTGACCAGTTGGCACCATGGCCGCCGCCACCGCCGACGATTTCGTCGCTTGAATGGACTGCAACCGGGCCGCTTCCACGCTCAGGTCTTGCTTTTGCGCCAGAACCGCATCGCGGCTGGCTTGCAAATCACTCACCTTAAAGCCCAAAGCCCCAGTTTTGGTGATCTGGTTCAAGTATAACAGGGCCAGCACCCCGATGACGGCCACCACCACAAAGGTAGCCGAAGTTGGGCCAAGCGACACCGTCGCCGGTTGCCGGTACAAATTTTGGTTACGTCGCGCTGTAATAACCGCAGAAGACAAAGCGCGTACTCCTTTTGATATTTGGTTTTTGATTTTTATCCGGTCATGAGCACACCCGGCTCACCGGCCTAACCAGCGCCAGGCGTGGAAGTGGCGGGACGGCCGGAGTATGCCGGCCGTCCACAAACCACAAAACAGGCCGCGTTACTTACGAACGCGAACCGGAACGTTGACCGTCCTCATGGAGAGGTTGGTGATTGTGACTGACATGTCAGTCCCTCCTTTTGTTTTTGTTTATTTTTTCGGCGACCCGCAGCTTTGCACTTCGGGAACGCGGATTGATAGCTAGTTCAGATGCATCGGCGACCACTGGATGCTTCGTAATTTTTCGAAGCGAAGCGGTATGCCCACATGTACATATTGGCTGTTTTGGTGGGCAGATGCAAGCCTTGACTTCTTGGTCAATGAACTGTTTGACTATTCGGTCTTCCAGAGAGTGGAAACTGATTACCGCCAGGCGGCCACCAGGTACCAGTAACTGTACCATAAGCGGTAATGCCTCCGCAAGCTGGCGCAACTCATCATTCACCGCGATGCGGATGGCTTGAAACGTCTTAGTGGCCGGGTCGATGTCCTTGGTGTGGTAAGCGGCCCGCCGCACCACCCCCGCCAGCTGCGTGGTCGTGGTAAATGGCCGCTGGTCCACAATAGCTGCCGCCACCGACCGGGCTCTAAACTCTTCGCCGTATTCGCTCAAGATGCGCTCCAGCTCGAGCTCGGGCCATTTGTTGACCACCTCGGCCGCCGTTAGCTCCTGCGAGCGGTCCATGCGCATGTCCAGCGGCGCCTCGGCCTTGAAGCTAAAGCCCCGCTCGCCCTCATCGAACTGCGGCGACGACACGCCCAAATCCAGCAGGATGAGATCCACTTCCCTGCCCGCTTCTACCAGCTCCTGCGCCGCCTCCAAAAAACTGGCCTTGCGCAGCTCAACTCGCGGATCATCGGCGAACCGCTCCGCCAGTGCCCGTTGGGCCGTATCGTCCCGGTCAACCAGAATCGCCCGGCCACTCTCCCCTATCCGCTCGAGCACGGCGGCGGCGTGGCCGCCCAAGCCGGCGGTGCCATCGAGGTACACCTGGCCGAATTGCGGATTCAGCAGTCCAATAACTGGTTCAAGCAAGACCGGTACATGCTCTGATCGTGTAGCCATAGAAACATATTATATAATTTTATCTCGGATATCGCAATTATTCATCACGCATATCATCAATGGGATTACGCCGTACGTTTCGCACCAGCGGCAGACTCACTGCCACCAGGCAGATTGCCACAATACCAGCCGCAATCTGACACTGCAGCATCACTTGACCACCAATCAAACTAAACACCTGATGGGATCCATACACGCCATAGGCCACTCGGGCATAGGCTGTAATATCACCACCAAACCAGGCTTGCAAACCACCGGCCACCAGCCAGCCCAGCCCCAACCCAGCCAGTACTATTCCCAACGCGATCATCCCGGTATACATGAGATAAATACTCACAATGTCCCGGCGCTTAGCCCCAATCGCCCGAAATACCGCCGTTTCACGCCGGTTATCAATCATGATGCGCGCCATCATGAAGCCCACTACCAAGCCGGCGATGCCCAGGGCTATCGGCAAGGCAATGCCCAGCACCTTTGTAACCAACACCTGGATATCGTCAAATAGAAGATAGTTGGTAGCGTAAGCTGTCCCCGTAAACAGTTTTTTGCAGTTAAAATCCGCAAAGTCGCAAGTTTGTTCCCCAATAAACTTACGCGCCTGCTGGGCAGTCGAAAACGCCACAATATGCTCACCCAACCCCGCGGCGCGCATGGCTTGAGCGCCCTTGGTGCTGTCGTACGAGCGCGTGAGGATATCACCGTACCGGTTGGCCGCCGGCAGCTTGTCGTACAATTGCCGAGGGATGATGGCCCCCTCATCATAATTGGCACTCAAAATGCCCGCTAAAAAGGCCGGGATGCTTTTGTACATTTCGTCCTGCCGTTGCACCGGCATCACGCCCACCACCGTAAACGTCACAAGTTGTCGCTGCGGCATTTCCACGGCACCAAGCTTGACCTGCAAATCAGCCTCATGCTGCTCCGCCGCCCGCACAGCCGCCGTCCGGTGGTCCTCAACCACCACCCGGTCACCACAGGCTGTAGTTGGTAACCCATATATTACCTGGGGCTTCACGTAGTTCGCGTCATTTTTATGATCTGCCATTTCCTGCGCAGTTTGCTTGATTTGCTGCAATTGGTTCAGATCCGCATGGTTGCGGTAGCAGGAGGTATAGGTAATACCGTTCAGCTTATCCTGCATATCTTTTAGCCACGCAATGCGCGCTTTTGGTGCAATCGGCTCACTCGGTATGTTGTATTGCGTACCGAATATCTTTACTGCCTCGGCCGCGGTAATAATCACCGGCACCCCGTGGTCATTCGCTCGCCGCCGGTCGTTCTCGGGCAACACGTACCCACCAACCAGATCAGAGCTCACAAAAGTATATTCCGAGTTTTGCACACTCGATAAGAATGCCGCCCCAAAATATGCGTCGCCCGCCGGCGAACGGGAATTTGATAGGTTCACCACATCCTCTTTACCGCCAGGCAAAAACTGCATGGTATCAAACCCCACACTGGCTGTCGTATTTTCGTAAAAACCGGTTGCGCCATACGATTTGGCTAGCGCCTGAAGCTGGTCATAGCCGTTCTTAGCCGTTTTGGCATAATCTACCTGTAGTTCCGAGACATAAGCATAAGCCGCTGGAGCGTTCGGGTTAATGGTTACGCGCTGATCCGCCGGCAAAGTCGGGTTGGCATAGGGATTATTAACCAGCGGCTCGGGCACACTCTTTTCATCAAAGGTTGTGCCTAGCTGCTTCGCCAGAGCTTTATGCTCCGCAATAAAGTCGGCCTGCAGTGCCTTAAGCCGAGCCTGCAGTGCCGCCGAAGGAGCATTACTTGAGCCGACAATCGTTAGCACCTCCGGCGGAATAAACGGGTTTACCTTTACCAAATACTTGCCATTGCTAGCCGCCAAGGCAAAGGCCCGGGCGCTGGCAATCGCCCCAGACGCCATATTGACCCCAGCATACAACGCGCCAAACAGCACGCCACACACCGCCAGCGTCAGCACCAACAACACCGGCCGAGCATAGAACTTGGTACGCGCTAGTGTCAGCGAATCGCGTAGCCCAATCATGACCGCACCCGCCCATCAGCCAAGGTGATTTCACGGTCTGCCACTGCCGCAATCTCGGGATTGTGGGTTACTATCACGACAGTCATGCCAAGTTCAGTTCTCACCTGCTGGAACAAATCAATAATTCCTTTGCTGTTTACGCTGTCCAGGTTACCAGTCGGTTCATCGGCCAATAAAATCTTTGGGCCGTTCAACAATGCCCGCGCGATGGCCGCCCGCTGAATTTGGCCACCAGAAAGCTCCTTCGGCAACCGGTCGTGCTCGGCATCAAGACCCACCCGCGCAATAAGTTCCTTAGCCGCGGCTGCCCGCCCATCCCGTTCAGTGTGGGCGAACATACCCGGAACTTCCAGATTTTGCTGAAGTTGCAAAAACGGTTGTAAGTAGAAAAACTGAAAAACAAATCCTACGGTTCGGTTACGAAATTCTGCTAATTGTGCGTCTTTAAGTCCGTTGATATCAGCGCCATACGCCACAATGCTCCCCGACGTGGGCTTATCGAGACCGCCTAGTAGTTGCAGCAGCGTGCTCTTGCCGCTTCCACTGGCCCCCGTCAAAGCCAGAAACTCGCCTTTATGCACCTCCAGGCTTACCCCACGCAATGCCTCAACCTGCTGCTTGCCGCGCCGATGCACTTTCACCACGTCATGAGCGGAGATAATAACCTCTTTATTTGCAAACTGCCTCTGATTCGCCGATCGCGCATTCGCCAGTGAGGCCTGACGCTGCTTAATCGCCAAGATAGCCGCTTCCGCGTTACCCTCAAACAGTTTCAGAAACTCCTCGACTTGCTGCTGCTCTGCTGGCATATGGTATCTCCGCTTGCCTTTGCTAATACACAAAGCTTACGCTATACGCACTATAGCGACAACCGATACATCGATAAACAAAAACCCCATGAGGCACAGTTCTCCCGCGGGGTTAGTTTATTTTCGAGGTCACCTACTCAGCAGCCAGCTTTTGTTTGAGTGCGTTTTTGTTTTTCGTCATTCTTGTTCAAGGAATGAGTAAGTGGAGTTCGATTAATCCAAAATTCGTGGATTAATCTGTGATGGTAAGGAATTATCTGCTCGAAATTCGAGAACAAAATAATTCCTAAAGAGTGTGTTGTGAGGTGGAGTTTACGAGATGTAGGTACGAGGCTGTCTGGTTGCGGTAGCCTATGGTCCCGCTGTGCTGACTGCCAAGTAGCTGTCCTAGAAAATTTTTGGTTTTTGACTTTTAAGGTTCTTTATTTTGAGAAATAAATCAAAAGAGAGTTATTGCGCGGGTTTCATGAGGCGCCAGTAATTACCGGCCCGCACCGCGATGACCTCCTTGCTGATGCCAGCATAGTCGAGGAGGTGTTGTTCAAGGGTAATGCGGCCCTGCTTGGCATCCAAGCCCGTAGCCGACTTCCCCATTCGGAACTGAACGTTCAAATCGGCCACGCGCTCGTCGAGGATGCTCCCCTTGAGAGCGGGCTCCATTTGTTCGTTCCAGACTTTTTCAGTGTACAGATGCAGGTAGTTCGCGAAGCCTCGGGTGATAACAACTTTGCCTCCTTCAAACTCGTGACGCAATTCGGCCGGAATCGTCAGGCGGTTCTTGTCGTCAAGTTTTCGTTCGAAGAAGTCCATACTTGGTTGTTATCTCTACCGTGGAGGTGCTACCCACTGCAACCCACTGAAGTCAGTATAGAACCCACTGTTACCCACTGTCTAGTAGCTTAATTATCCACATCCGAACAGGTGTACGGCCAAATTGCAAGCAAACCACAACATACAGGCCGCCAACCGCCAAGTAACCATACTGCTTGTGCTTAAGAAAAATCTCCCTGTAGCACCTGTTTTGTTTTGCGGAGACTATAAACACCACAACAGCCCCGGCCAAAACGGCGCGGGGCTGTCAGGAGAGCGGGCCTGGGAAGGCCGCGACTCGGGCGTCAATTACACGTATCGGGCCCTAAGGCCCGCCCGTGCCGCCCAGGTTACTCACGGGGTTTGCGGCGCAACGCAGCTCGTAAGTTGGCTTTCGACCGGCGGTAGGCGTAGGTCATGCCGCCAATGGCCGACACCCCCACCATACCGCCGAGCGCGGCCTCTGGACCGGTGGCCGGCAAGGCCACCCCCATCACCTGCCCCGGGCTGGCCGGCGGGCTAGGCGAAGCTTGACTAATCACAACCTTGGCACTACACGCTTCAATTTGGTCAGTCGTGCCCGCCGTTGTGATGACCTGGGCATGCACGGCCAGCGTCGTGTTGGCCGGCACCGTCCGCTCAACGTAGTTATGGTTGGCGTCATTGACGACGGCGGCCGTTCCATCGCTAAACGTAAAACGATAGCCGGTAATGGTGGCATACACGGGTTGGTTCGTCACCACCGTAAAGCGGAACAACCTGGGCTGGTTAAACTGGTCAGGCTGGCTCAGGTTCACCGTCACGCAGACATTCGCCAAGCTCACTGACGGCTGAGGACTGTAGCTCGGCTGAGGGCTATAGCTTGGCGATGGCCCATAGCTCGGGGAATGTGGCATGTGGTTGGGCTTCGACGGTGGGCTGGCCGGCGGTACCGGATGTGATTGCGCCGGAGTGGCTGTCACAGGGTTTCCGCACGACTTTATCACCGCGTAATGGAACGTCCCGCCATCCATATTCACAAAGGCCTCCAGCGAGTCGCTCTGGAATGACACATTGGTCGGGCGGACGTACAGCCCATAGCTGTCTTTCGTGGAGCCTTCCATCCACTGCCGGCCGACACTCTTGGCGCCGGTAGCCACCGTCAGGCCGTTAACTTCGACATGGCCGTCTTGGAACACCATCCCACTCACCGTGCGGCCGAGGTTGTCCGGCGTCATACCGCGGCCCTGATGGTAGTAAATATCCTGCAAGTTCGCCGCGGTGTTATGGCCGTCACCGTTAGCCACATTGTGGAAAAAGGTGGTTTGGTCGTAGGCTCCGCCCCACATAATGGCGTTATTATCGTTATCAACTGGCCCGCTTGCCGCCAAAGCTAAGCTCGGCGCAAACAAAGCCAACACAAACAGACCACGCCAGACGCTTCGTAGTCTTGCTGATAATCGCCACACCATACCACCCTCCTTCTCTATGCTACCACCCCTTCTCTACGCCAGCATAGCTCAGGGATTACAAATAGCAAGCTTGAGCAAAATTGCCTTGCAAGTACTCTGCTGCCGGCGACACATGGGCGGCACATGTCGCCGAGCAGCAGGCCACCAACAAGGCATCACTGCACGATGATGCTTCAAGTCTACCACAAAGATTTGGTAAAGTCAATGACAATTGTGTTAATCACATTTATCACTTTTTACCAAACACTCCGAGGTCAGTGGCATATTGCTCGACCTGTGCCGCGTCAAGGTCGCCCACGAACGCGGCCGCGAACCGGCCTTCTTGGAGAATTAGCTGCGCCGCCGCTTGCACCTGCGCCGGAGTCACCCGCGCAATGGCCTTAACTTCTTCATCAAACTGACGAACCATGCCCCATTCATCGAAATCATCACTGTACCAACTTAAAATGTCCGCCGGCGTCTGGATGGTGCGCAACCAATTACCCGTCATGAGGCGCACCGCGTCCTCCAGTTCCGCCGGGCGCACTGCGTGCTCAGCCAAATCGTGCAGCTGCTCACCCATCAAGCCAAACAAATGTTTGGCATGGTCTGTGGTGACATAACCGCCGAACCCAGCCGTCGCCGCGCCGAGCTCGGCCGAGAATACCCCTCCCACACTATACGCCCAGCCTTTCTCACGAGCCTTACCCAGGACGCGCGACGCGAACCCACCCACCAGCAAGGTCCGCAGCAGCATCATCGTCCGACGCTGGGGCAAGCTCAGTTGCGGCAACGACCGCGTCACCCGGTAATACACCTGCCCAATCGGCTGGTGACGCACCGCCGGCTTGGCCAGTAGCCGACCGCGCTCAGCTTGCCACGCCAGCGCCTCCCCTCGCGGCAGTTGCCGGAATATCCGTTCCAGCCGCGCCACAATGGCCTCACCTACGCCCACGTCCCCCGCCACACTAAACAAGGCGTTAGCGGAAGTAAAAGTTCGGTCATAAAACGCCTTAAGCTGCTCCACGGTTAGAGCGCCTAACTGGCTAATGCGGGTTTCGTAGTCTAACCACTGGCCCGGCATCGCCGCCGACAACAACGTCATAGTCACGAGCGAGCCCGGCTGCGTCAGCATCCGCGTGAGCTCTTCGCGCACGTTGCTGGTTTCAACTGCCAGACGGTCCGCCACCAGATAGGGGCGCACCAGCTGCTCTTCCACCATGTCCAAAATGCGCTCCAATTCAAACGGCGCGAATTCATAGACATAACCGTTGGACCGCACGCTCGTATGGGCGTTCACGTAAGCGCCATTTTTGGAAGCTTCAACCACAAAAGCGTTTGGCCCCGGATATTTCTGCGACGATCCTGCCAGCATATGCTCCAGCACATGCGGTAATTCATACGCCGACCGATCAGCAAAGCTGAAACCCGCGTTAAACCGCACTTCCAGGTTGATCACACTGCTGCCCGGCACGTCCACCACAATGCCCCGGGCGCCGCTCGCTAGCGTATGTTCTGTGACAGAATGTTTCATGCGCGCATCGCCTCCTCTACCAGCCGCCGGTAGTGCTCCGGCATCACCGATGGGCCCAGCTCACGCTGGTCGCGGCGCGTCGGCGGCACCCCAAACCGGGCCAGTTCAGGGTAATTGCCGCTGGCTAAAGCCAACGTGGCCGCCGCCCGGCATTCTTCAATCTCGCCCACGCACTCAAAGGGTTTGTGCCCGCTCAGGCCCAGCAGCTCACGGTACGTCGTCTCCAGAGAGGGTTGCGCCAGCAGGTTCGGCCCGATCAGCTCATTCAGCCGGTCCTTGGATACAAACGGCGCCAAAATCAAGTATACGAAGGCGCATTTCGAACATTGGCCGCACCAGGTAAACTGCGTGGCGTCGTGCCGAAAGTTGCGGTTACACGATGAATACAACCCTGCGAACCGCTCCAACGGCCCCCGGCTAAACAGCTCCGCAATCTGCAATTCTCCTAACGGGCGCAACAATGAGAATACCGCCAGGTCCGGTGAGATGCTCGTGCGGATATGCTCAGCCAGAGCCCATTCAAACTCAATCGATTTAGAATATTGGTGATTGATTTCTTCGCCTTCGTACACCGCGTTGCCTTCGCCGGCCGAGGCCTCGTTGCTCATAACCACCTGGCGCCGGTTACTCAGCACCGCGGCGGCCAGGCCAATCAGCATCACGATGGCCGTCACGGGCACGTGGCCGTTGTAGGCGCCGGCGCGGTTAAGCTCCATCAACTGTGGGTCAAACCGCCGGCGGATCGTCAGGTGCTCATGGCCAATGGCCGCCGCCAGCCGGGCCAGCGCTGGGTTTGACTCCGGCATGTACGTCGCGCTAAACGTGGCAAAGTCCTCCCCTGCTCCATCAAGCAGCGTCGTGCTCACAAGCGAGTCTTTGCCGCCGCCCAAGCCCACCAGGCTGCCACCCGACTGGCCGGCCAGGCTGACCGGGCGGGCGACCGCGCCATCCGCGGCCATAAACCGTGCCACCCGGTCCAACGATAGCTGGTTTTCGTAGCACAGCTGCCCCAGGCCTAACCGGTACGTCCGGCTCAGGAACTCGGCTTCGGCCGGCGTTAGTTCCGCCGCCCGCACGTCGAGCTGCGGCGCCATGGCCGCCTTGTAATACGACACGCCGTTCACCAACCACAAGCTGCGCAGCACCCGCTCCAGCGCCGCCCGGTTATAACCATCCGCCGGCTCAAACGTAAACGCCACTTCATCGGTCAACGTGATTTCATCGTCCAGCGCGTACCGCATAATGGCCGCCTGCCGCGACTCGTCAAACACCACGTCAATAAACCGAAATACTTGATACTGTTTCACGCTGGCTGTCCTTTCTGGAGCAGCGCTTGCACCGCCTGCGCAAACTGCCGGCCACGGTCTTTATAGTCCTTGAACATATCAAACGACGGGCACCCCGGCGATAGCAGCACCACGTCACCCGGGCGGGCCGCCGACCGCGCCGCCGCCACCACGCCGGTCATGCTAGAGCCGCCGTGCACCACATGGCGGTAGCCCAGCACCTCCAGCTGGTCTTTAATTTGCATGCCGGTTTGGCCCAGCACCACCACCTGGCGCGGCCGGGCTTTGGCCACGGCTTCCGTCATGGGCCGCAAATCAATCCCCCGCTTGTACCCGCCCAAAATCAATACCTCATGCGCCGGCTCAAAGCTATTAATAGCCGCGATCGTGGCATACTGGTTCACCGAGAACGAATCGTTAATGTAACGGACGCCATCGATTTCCGCCACCGGCTCCAACCGAAACGGCAAGCCTCGGAAATTGCGCACTGCCTGGGCAATCACCTCGGTGC
>DATDME010000077.1:0-9384 GCA_036518915.1 Candidatus Saccharimonadia bacterium
TTAACCCGAGCATTCGTGCAGGCTTTATACCGCATGGTGACTTCCTCGTAGGTGAGGTGAGGTTGGGGACGTAAATAGTTCATGGCGTTTGTGTTTTCATAATGGCTTAAGCATAACAGGTATCAGGTTGGGTTGGTATAAAGTTACTAATTTAACCGAGAAATAGTAACTTTAGTTACTATTTGCAAATCCACTTATTGCGAGGATGGGCTTGCAGCCAATGTTCGCGCTAATGCCCGCCGCCGTCGCCAAATCTGCCGCAGCGACCGCAACGCCTTCCAGCTATCGTCCCACACATCGACCTTGCTCGTGCGCTGCGGGAATCGTCGTTCTACCCAATGGATAGGTACCTCAGTCCAGCGCAGACCGCGTACCTGACCCAGCACCACCAGTTCAGTGTCCAGGTACCAGCCGGTTTGCTGGCAATCCTCCACCAGCACCTTGGCCGCTTTAGGCGACAGCGCCTTCACCGCGCACTGCGAATCAGATACGCGCACTCCAAACAACCCACGATTAAGCAGCCGCAAACTTAAGGTCATCGTTCGACGCAGCGGCGGCCGGTAGCCAGTGCGATGGCTCGTAACCAGATCGTAGCCGTCGTCAAGCGGACGCAGCACCCGCGCCAGATCATCCAGCTCGCAGGGCAAATCCACATCAATGTACAAATACCGCTGCGCCGGCACTTCACCAAAGACTTCCCGCAACGCCTTACCGCGGCCCTTTTGCGAGCATACCACCAGGCGCACATGGGGATGGAGCGTTTGTTCGAGCTTGCGTGCCAGTTCATCAGTGTCATCGGTGCAGCCATTGCTGGCAATCACCACCTGCCAGTGCTCATACGGCAACGTTTGGCGCAGATTTGTTACCAACATAGTAATTGCTTCGGTCAGTACCGCCGCCTCGTTATACACTGGCACGATACACGCCAGCCCCAGCTCAGGTTGCGTCGGGCTCATGAAGCCTGCCTCAAGTCAAACACCCACCAGCCAGCACCGTGGTAGAACAAATGGTAGTGCGATTGGAAAAACGCCAGGTTCACTTCGCCACTGGAAATTTCCGCGTCGCTAAACGCCGCCGTATTCACGCCATAATGCTGAATGAGAGCTTGGGCATTTTCAGCGCCGCCAAGCATCAAACCGCGATCCTGGTAAGTTTGGGGCCAGTCGCCGCCATACAGGTTGTACCAGCCGCCAAACGTCATGAGCACCTTGCGGTTGGCCAGCATGGTCACCGGACTGTTATGGCGGTCGCCCACCAAAATGTAGGCATCGTCCGGCAAACTCGCGCGCATCTGATTGCCAAATTGCACCTCCTCGGCCGACAGCTCATCAAACGTTAGCTGCGGACCAGTCACCACCAACGTTAAAAACCCGGTAAAACACAGCGTTACCATCAGGAGGCCCGTGACGACCCAGCCGTACCAGCGTTTGAGCCACTGCACCATTACGTCAGCCGAAGCCAGCATGATCATCCAAAAGCCGTATTCAAAGAATTTCATGTTGTCCCACAAGCTCGGCTGAAAGGCGTACAGGTTGCAGATCACAAAAATTAGGCTGCCCGCCACGTACACCAGCCAGATTTCGGGCCGGGCTTTCGTCTTGTACAGCAGCAACCAACCGCCCAAAATCATTACGAACAGCCAGCCAATGTTATGGAACCAATACACAAACCAGTTCTGCACCACCGGCTCAAAGTTCACCATCATCCAACCCCAAATCCAGTGCGAAAAGCCGCCGTGGTACGTGGTGCTAAACTGCCAAATCACCTGCGGCACCGCGAGCACCAGGCCAACCACCAACATCTGCCACCACCCGTACGGCAGCTTACGCTCAAACCACCACAAACTGATGGTGGCCAGCCCCAGCGCGCCCACCATAATCATGAAGCTATGGGTGTGCACCAGCGGCATGAGGCCAAGCAACCCGCCGGCAATGACGGACCCCACCAACCGCTCGCGCCGGTCATCGGGCGACTTCCGCCGATCTGTGTGCGACTTCCGCCACCGGTACAACTCCAGCGCCACCGTGGCCACCACCAGCGCCAGCGGCATGCCAAAGGAGTAAGCCCGCTGCGGCATGGGATGCGAATGCAGAAAGTTCAGATAGTTATCGCCAGTTGAAAACGAGAACGAATATCCCACCGCCGTCTTATACGCTTCATAGCCCTGGGTGACCAGGATGTTGGCAAACTTAATCCCACCCTGCAGCGACCCCGAAAACACCAGCATCAGCCAGGCCAGCCAGGCGCCCCGAGCCGAACCCAGCAACCGGTAGGCAAAACTAAACAATAGCTGCAGCAGCGCCAAAATAATCGCCACTGACGGCATCGCCAGCCCCAAGTACCAGCTGCTCGTGAGGCGCATAAGCACCCCCGACCACAAATCCGCTATGAGCGGGTAGGTGAGGAGCACCCGTTCATACACCGGCGATATGAGATCAAGTTTATCGCCGTGCGAGAACTGGTTCGTGAGAGCGACGTGCAGCGGCGCGTCCCCCCACATGTTGCCGTTTGAGGCCCAAGCGCCGGTTGGCCCGGGGAACTGGTAGCCCAGTAGCACAAGGTTACTCACCACAAACACCACGCCCCCGGCCACAATCCAGCCCACCACCCGCCAGCCGAGCGGGCGCATGTACCGTCGGCTCGTCAGTTTAGCCCGGGGCCTGAGCCAAAACCAGCTCGCCGCCGTCGCCAGCGCCGCCGCCACCGTGACCATCGGCATGGCCACCCGCCAGCCCGCCAGCAGCACCCCTACAAAGTACAGCCACGGCACCACCGCGAAGCCAACGGCCACGCTGGCCGCCAGCGCCTCGAGCCTACGCCAGGTCAGTGGCAACTGGCGCACCAGTTGCCACCCCGCGGCCACCGCCAACACTTGGAGCAATACGGCCCACATATGTACAAACTATACACGAACCCAAGCAAAAACCCGGCGTTTCTTGCGAAATTGCCGGGTGCTTGCTTTGGCGGAGAGGGAGAGATTCGAACTCTCGCGGGGGATTACTCCCCCCTACAGGTTTAGCAAACCCGCCCCTTCAGCCACTTGGGTACCTCTCCTCAAGATGGGGAAACTTGGCTGAACTTGCCTAATATACCGCGCCAGGCCAGATTTCTCAAGCCTATGCACCCTCCACTCAACTCCGCCACCGCCCGCTTCAGAACATACCTGCAGTCGCATCATCTAAGCGTAACAGCAGCTCGTTTGGCGCTTTTCGATTACATTTCCCGTCATCCTGGCTTAACAGCCGATCAGTTAGCGGCCCAAAGCAGCGTTTCTACAGCGACGGCCTACCGGAACCTGCGGCTGATGCAAACTTGGGGCGTGATCGCCCAAAACTGCCAGGCCAAGCACGAGGCTCGTCCCGCGATCGGTACAAGAATTCGGCGGCAGCTATTCTACCTTCGCTAATGCCGCGCCACCGCCGCGCCCCAGACCTCACCAGCACCAGCCGCCATCAGCACACGGGCACACTCTTCTAAAGTGGCGGCCGTGGTGACCACATCATCTACCACCAGCACACGCTGGCCCGCCAAGCGCCGTGCCCCGTAAAACTCACCCTGCACGCGGGCCAGCCGATCGGCGCGGCCCAAACCCAGCTGGTGCACGGCGCCCTGACGCCCCAAGAGCGTGCGATAAGGAAGCTCCAGCCGCCGCGCCACCCGGCGGGCAATCAATTCGCTCTGGTTGTAGCCGCGCTCACGGTAGCGGGCCGGCGCAATCGGCACGCTGGTTACCAGCTCAAACTCGCCGGCACTCACTAATGGCGTCACCAGACCCGCTGCCACCTCAACTACCCCGCGCAGGCGTCGGAATTTTAGCGCCAAAATCGCCTCACGCAGCCCCCGTTCGTACCGCGCCGCCACCCGCACGCCCCGCAGCGTAAACTGCGACGCGCACGCATCGCAGGCCCGGCCACCCACGCTGGCCACCCCACAACTAAAGCATTGTTGTGTTGAGTACAACAGGCATTGGGTACAATCCGCGCACAAAACCGACCCCGCCCGGCCACAACCGGAGCAAGAAAGGGACGTTAAAGCCGATATTAGCCTCGAAATCACGGCTGGTTTGCTTGCCTTTCATCTTAGACGTTGACTATAATAGGGCAAAGACGCCCTCGCGCCTATAATTACTGGAGAAATACGCCCGTGATGCCAGGTAAGAAATCCACCAATGACCCCCAAGACAACGTCCTCCAGGACGATTTCCTCGACACCCCAGTTGAGGGTGATGACGATTGGATGGCCGAAGCCGAAGGCCAGCTAGCGGTTGACGTCTACCAGACCAAAGAGAATGTCGTCATCAAAGCGCCCATTGCCGGCGTGACGCCCGACAAAATCGATATTGAAGTCGCCGAAGACGTAGTCACCATCCGCGGTGAGCGCGTGGAAGAGCGCGAAGTCGACCGCGAGCACTATTACGTGCAGGAATGCTACTGGGGCTCGTTCAGCCGCTCAGTCATCCTGCCCACCTCCACTATTGCCGAAAAAGCCGCTGCCAGCCTGAAAGACGGTGTCCTCACCGTCACCATTCCGAAGGTTGCGCAAGACAAGGTTAAGAAGATTAAGGTCAAGCCGCTCGACTAGCTGCCGCGTTTGTTCTTCGCACCCCGCCACCCGGCGGGGTGTTTCGTTTGGCACTCTTGTAACCTATGCCTATCCTGCTCACAAAAAAAGAGGCCCGCAGGCCCCTTTTTACGATTAAGTTCAGGCTAGGATGCCTTGCTCAGCGCCGAAATCACGAAGTTGACCAGGGCGAAGGAAATCACCGCCACCACGATACCGATAACCGCGTACAGGATGGTGTCCTTGGCGGCCGTAACGTTCTTGGAGTCACCTTGCGAGATAACGTAGCGCAAGCCGCCAATGATCAGGAAGATCACCGACACGGCGCCCACGAGGAACACCAGGGTATTAGCGACAATCTGGAATACACCGCCCTGAGCGAACAAGTTATTGCTTGTGCCGTTGGCCTGGGCACAACCAGCACCAGCCTGGAGGGGGTTAGCCACCGAGGAGGGATCGTCAGTCGTACAGTTAGCCGCGTACGCCGGCGCGTCCAGCGCTACCACCGTCATCGTACCGGCGCCAAAACCCACAAGGAGGGTGAGCGCTTGCAGCGACAGGGCAGCTCGTTTTACAAAAGTTGTTATGCCCATTGAGTTAACCGTTCTCCTTACTACCAATATTATGATATCGCTAATTTGAACCTACAGTACCATAAGCGTTATGCGAATAGCAAACTACTTGATGGTCTTGGTCACAAATGTCACGATCGCATATGCGGTCATCGCCACAACGATGCCAATCACCGAGTACAAGATGGTGTTTTTGGCCTGCGCTGCCTGGGCCGGATTACCCTGCGACAACACATAGCGCAAACCACCGATAATAATCATTATGACCGACACGCTGCCCACGATAAACACCAGCACGTTGGCGATATTGCCAATCAGATCTGAGACGGACGTACTCGTGGTACAAGCATTGGCGCAAGCGTTCTTGGCGCTCTGGTCGATAATGCTCGCCGCGTCAGCAAAATAGGCAGGCAGAGCAGACAAGGCAATCATAATAAAAATCCTTTTGGTTACTAATTACTGCAGCAATCCGGGCCGCTAAACAGGTTATGCGACACAAACCACACCACCATATACGCGGCCGCCGCCAAAACAATCCCCACGCACGCGTACAATATGGTGTTGCGCGCGGTTTTCACCTTGCCTGCGTCACCGCCAGATAAAGACATTTGCACACCGCCATATAACAGCGCCAGGATCGCCAAGCTGCCCACCAGACCAAACATTAAGTTAGCGACGTTCGTCAGGCCGGCGCCAATGGTTCTCGTGGACGTTGGCAAGCCCACGTCGTTCGCCGACACACTAATTGCCGCCAGTAACCGCCACAACACGCTAAAATCCTCCCGCGATAAATGTCACGATGGCGTAGGCCGACATTATGATAACCAAGCCAACCACCGCGTTCGTCAAAATGGTTTTGGCTTGCTTCACCCGGGCCGGGTCACCCACCGACAAAATGTAGTAAATGGCCGCCAAAATTATCGCGATAACCGCCAGCGATCCAGCCACCGCCATGGCGACCCGCACACCGTTAGCAATCACCTGAATTAGGTCTTGCACCGAGGAAATTTGGACCTGGCCATCCGCACCGCACATGTTGTCCCAGAGCGACGGGAACGCACCCTGGTTCGGGCAGCTGCCCACCGCCAAGTGAAATACATGCAATAACCACGACATTATGAGCGCATTCTACAGAGTACACTCATGAAAAGTCAAAACGCTCATGCTATACTTGGCGCATGAGGCAGAGGTGGACGTCAGTTCTGTTGGCGCTTTGGGCAATTGTAATGCCCACGGTTAGCGTGCTATTGTCGGCCGATCCCGCCCTGGCAGCCGCGCCAACTGACTGCGTTTGGGCCGATGCCAACACCATCAAGTGCGACGCCGGCACAAGCGTCTACCATAAACAAACTACGCCCACCGGAGTCGGATTTTACCGCGACACCGATCACGAGATTAAGGTTGATGGCAGTACCGCCACCGGCAATCCTGGAACGAACAACGGTGCCGGCACCTACACAGAAATCGCAAGCAATGGCGCCGGTGACATCTCAAACATCACCATCGGCAACGTGGCGGCCGCGCAAACCGCCTCAACCACGCCTGTCACGCCAGTCGAGGTGACAGCCACCGACGGCGCCGGCGCCACCTGCGACGCCGGCAATGGCGGTCTCACCTGGATTATCTGTGCCGCCATCGATCACCTCCTCGCCTGGGTTGACTGGGTGCGTGACAACGTCATCATCCCGCTCCTCAAAACTAAGCCGCTTGACCAAAACGACCCCCAGTGGACCAACGTCTACCACTTCTGGACGATTATGCGCAACATTGCCAGCGTCTGTTTCATTTTGCTCTTCTTGGTGGTAATTTTTGGCACCGCCATCGGTTATGACAACTACACCATTAAAAAGACCCTGCCCCGGCTGGTAGCCGCCGCCATTTTAATGCCCCTCTCGTGGTACGTTTGCGTACTTGTGACTGATGTGGGTGTGGTACTTGGCGGCGGCCTCATTAGCTTAGGTAATAATCTAATCAACCCGCCGCCCGCCATCGATTTCAACACGCCATTTACCGCCGCGGTTTATGGCGGTAGTGGGTTGCTGCTTGGCTTGACCGGAGTGGTAGCGCTCACGCAGCTGACATCCGCCGTCTTGGTGAGCGTCGGCTTATTCTTCGCGGGGATATTCTTCGCCCTGGCCTGGCGAAACGTCCTGGAAATTATTTGCATTGTGGCCTCGCCCTTGGCTTACCTGCTGTTTGTGCTGCCCGCCACCAAAAAATACTACGACTTATGGTGGAAGACGCTCTGGACCGTGTCGCTATTGTATGCCGAGTACGTGGCCGGCGTGGAAGGCGCCCGAATGGCCGCCGCTACCCTGAGCGGCTTTGGCGGATTCACGCCACTCATCCAGCTGGCCCTGTTAGGAGTGGTGCCATTCCTGGTGATGATTTGGGCCGTCCGTGGCGGCAACAACAAGCTCATGGCCGCCGGTACCAACGCCTGGAAGCGCGGCATCGGCGACCAGGTCGACAAGCGTTTCGGCAAAGACAGCGCCCGCGGCAAGGCCCAGGCCGAATCACGTAAGAATAATAATCTTCTGCGCCAGGCCACAATTCAGGACTGGACCAATAGCAAAAAGACCAAAGTCGGCCGGGGGCTAGCCAAAACCGTCGGATTCTTAGGGGTCCAAGCCTATGGTATGCGGGCCGGCACACAGTCTGGCTTAGGCTACGGTGTCGGCCGGGCTTCCCAAAGTAAAGCCAATAAAATTAAAGATGTAAAAAGTGCCCGTGGCGTCGAAAACACAATCGACACCGATAAAGTCGAACGCCAGACTTATCGGGAAACCAGCCAAGAAAAGAGGGCCCAGGACCTCAACACCTCTGTCGCCTCGCTGGCTGCTAGCAAGGGCACGGCCCGGGCGCTCAGCGAAACTGTCAACAATGTCGACGGCGCAAACCGCAAGAAACAACTGAGCACGTTTGCCGCCCGATCCGCGGCCGGCGTTGAAGCCCAACAGCGCCTCACCCTGGGAGCGCAGTTTGGCGAACGTTCCTCTGATGCCGGTCACGGCGTGGTCAACGGCCGGTTCAACCCAACGCTCAACCGCGCACCTACCATGGGCCAAATTGACTACGCTGCCGGCCGCGACAAGTTCTACGACACCCAAGCCAAATATGGCGGCATCGCGCGAGCCGGTGAGCATTATGCTACGATCGAAAGTGCCATCAATAAGCAGTTTGGCGGCGGACCCATGACCCCAGCCAGAATTGCGCAGATCCGCAACACCATGGCCAACAACGCCCTAGCCGCCGGCCATGGCGCCGCCGAAGCCGCCCGCTTCACCACGCAAGCTACCGGCATGGCCAAACTACGCTCCGGTTCTCCCGACGGCACGAGCAAATTCAACGCCAAGTACATTGAAGCCAGTGATGAAACCTATCGCAACGACGGTAAAGTCGACGCCACCAACCAGGCGCTCGATGAAGAAATCGATAAGGTGATCGATGCTGAAAAGGCTGCATCGGGCACAACGCTCTCCCGTAATGAGGCCCGAACGCGAGTCTTCAACAATTCCCGGGCGGCCAGCCGCATCGCCACCAAGGCCGGCTTGCGGGAGACGCGCGGCAAGGAAGCCGGCGTCATAGAGGGCCTAGACAAAGCCGCCGACGACCTCATCAAGGCCGAAAATATCCTACCTGGAGCCACGCTCGAGGACCAGCGCCAGGAGGCCACGCGGCGGCTCTATAATGCCGTTTCAAGCACCGCCACCGTTCAGGGCGCCGCGAGTACCGCCAAACAGTTCGGCGACGCCGCCGGCAAACTGGTGGGCTTCCAGGAAGCCAGCATCGAGACGGCCATCGATGATAAGATAGCCAGTGACGCTGCCCTGGGCAAAAAGACCTCCCGCATGGATGCCGAAAAAGCCGTCCGTAAGGAAGCCCAATACGCTACCGGCACCGACGTCAAACAAGGCGTGCTTGCCTCCGCCGGCGCCAATAGCGAGATACAAAAAGTCGCCCAGGAGGCCCGGCAATCCGCCCGAACTGATACCCTCAAGCAATTTGAGGGCACCCGCGCCGCCGCCAACGGCGAAGACCGCGCTATTGGCGTGGCCACCGACCAGGCCGTTGCCGACCTCACCGAGCGAATTTACAAAACATCGCAAAAAAGCAAGGATCCCGCGAAACGCCTAGACCGCGCCGCGGCCCGCAAAATGGCTACCACCGCCATCATGGATGAACGCGTACAGCGCGACATCCGCAACCAAATGACGAGTAACCTGGCCGCCCAAGCCCGCGAAGCCGGCAC
>DATDME010000078.1:0-15251 GCA_036518915.1 Candidatus Saccharimonadia bacterium
GGCGAATTCGAAGAACGCCTCAAAAAAATCCTCGACGAAGCCAAAGCCAGCCCCGATGTCATCTTGTTCATCGACGAGCTCCACACCGTGGTGGGTGCCGGCGCAGCCGAAGGCGCCATTGATGCCGCCAACATTCTCAAGCCGGCCCTTAGCCGCGGGGAGATCCAGGTGATTGGCGCCACCACCCTCGAAGAATACCGCAAATACATTGAAAAAGATGCCGCCCTGGAGCGCCGCTTCCAGCCGGTGCAGGTGCCCGAAGCCACCGTCGACGAAACCGTGGCGGTGCTGCGTGGGCTGCGGCCGCGCTATGAAGAGCACCACCGCGTTGAAATTTCCGACGAAGCCATTGAAGCCGCCGCCAAGCTAGCCAAGCGCTACGTGGCCGACCGCTTCCTGCCCGATAAAGCCATCGATCTGGTGGATGAAGCCGCCTCGCTGGCCCGCATCAAGCGCGGCGGCAGCAGCAAGGCCCTGCGCGCCCTGCAAAAACAGCTCACCGAGGTCCGTGACGACATTGAAAACGCCGTCTTTGACCAAGACTTTGAGCTGGCGGCGCGCCTGAAAACCCGCGAATCCGTCATTCAAAACCGGCTCAGCGCCCTCAAGCTCAAAGAAGGCGCCGCCGACGCTGCTATCCGCATCACGCCCGAAGATATTGCCCAAGTCATCTCGCTCATGACCGGTATTCCGGTGACGCGTCTCATCAAAACCGAGGTTGAATCGCTGATCAAGCTTGAGGAGTCTCTTAAGCGCCGGGTCATCGGCCAAAACGAGGCGGTGGAGGCCATCGCCCGGGCCATCCGCCGCTCGCGCACCGGCATTGCCGACGAGCGCCGGCCCATCGGTAGCTTCATCTTCCTGGGGCCGACCGGCGTTGGTAAGACCGAGCTGGCCCGGGTGCTGAGCGAAGAGCTGTTCCACGACCGCGACGCCATGGTCAAAATTGACATGAGCGAGTTCATGGAAAAGCACAACGTCGCCCGGCTGGTGGGCGCGCCGGCTGGTTACGTGGGCTACGACGAGGGCGGCCAGCTCACCGAGCAAATTCGCCGCAAACCGTACAGCCTCATCCTCTTCGACGAGCTCGAAAAGGCCCACCCGGACGTCTTCAATATGCTGCTGCAAATCCTCGAAGACGGCTATGTGACCGACGCCAAGGGTCGGCGCGTCGACTTCCGCAACACGGTCATCATCATGACGAGCAACGTGGGCGCCGCCGACGTCTTCAAAGAGGCCCAGCTGGGCTTCCGCACCGACACCGCCGCCGAAGAGAAGAAGCTCGACGCCGAGCACGCCAAGGTTCGCGAAAAAGTTTTGGCCGCCCTCAAAAAGCAGTTCCGGCCAGAATTCCTCAACCGCATCGACGCCACCATCGTCTTCCGTAGCCTCAGCCAAAACGACATCAAGCAAATCCTCGGCCTGCAGCTGGCCGACCTAAGCCGCCGCCTAGCCGACCAGCAGCTCAAACTGCGCGTTATGCCGGCGGCCCGCGCGCTCCTCATGGAGAAAGGTTACGACGCCCAGCAAGGCGCCCGCCCGATGCGCCGCACCATCCAGGACCTGCTGGAAGACCCGCTGGCGAGTGGCATCCTGGAGGGCAGCATCCAGCCCGGCAACGTGGTTACCGTGGCTCGCAAGGGCGACAGCCTCAGCCTGAGCGCCAGCAAGGGCGCCGGCTTAGCGGATGTGGCCGCCGACGAATCAGAAAGCCCCGCCTCAGCACCGGTCACCGGCGCCGAGTAACCAAAATACGGTAAAAATAGGAACTTCGGTTCCTATTTTTGCGTTCAGGTCGGAGCGGTCGTTATACTACTAGCATGGCTATAGCGCTGAAAACCCCCGTTTGGAACCGTAACCTCCAAGCCGACGATTACCTCGAGCTCCTCCTGATGGCCGCTGCCAGCACCGTGGTCATCACGCGGATATTCTTATCCGTCACCGGGTATCCAGAAATTGGCGGTCAGAGCCTGCACATTGCCCATGTCTTGTGGGGCGGACTGGCAATGCTAGCGGCGCTTATTGTCATGATGGGCTACATTAGCGACCAAGCCTGGCGCTACGCGGCGGTGCTCGGCGGGGTGGGGTTTGGCTTGTTCGTCGATGAGGCCGGTAAATATCTCACCCGCGATAACAATTACTTCTACCGCCCGACGGCTTCGTTAATTTATCTTGTGCTCATTGGGCTATACTTGCTCAGCCGGGTAATCGGCAAGGCCACCGATCTCACGCCGCGCGAGGTTGAACTCAACCATCTCATCATTGATAGCACCAACCAAAACCGCCTCACCAACCGCATCCAGTCCGCCTACAACCGGCTTGTGCACACCGTTTGGGCCGGCTGGCTGTTCAAGGTGTTACTGGCAGTCCAAGTCGTCACACTCATAGGCGATATCTTAATCACGACCCAGGCCTTCACCTACCACCATGGCCTCAGCTACCGGCTGGCCCTTACGGCGGCTCTCGTCGCGCTGGGGATAACCGTTATTGGTATCGTCATGGTACCCGGTTTCAAACAGCGCGCCTATCAGCTCATCCGCATAGGGGTGCTGATAGATATCTTTGTCATCCAAATCTTTAGCTTTTACCTCAACCAGCCATGGGCGCTCGTCTCACTCGGAATCAACTTCATGCTCTATAGTGTGATCCAGTATGACGCGCATCATGGCTATAAAGTGGCCAAGAAATCAACTCAAGGGAGATAGCAATGCAAACGCCCGAGCAGTCGTCCGATCCGACAGATCAGTTTAGCCGGTCCGCCAAATTGGCCGCGGAGCTGGTAGAGGTTCAGCCCGCTGGCCCGACCATGACCGAGGTAGAGGCTATTCATGAGTCCCGCAACCAGACGCCGGAGAGCCGGGAACAGCTGGCTGACTTAGTTGAACTGCCAGTTCGTGGGTCGGTACTGGGACTCTATGACCGGGGCGTCCAAACCATGGAGGCCGATGCGAACCCTGAGTCTGGGCGGGGTGTCGCCACCATCGTAATTAACTTTAATACCCTTTCGCCGGCCAACCAGGCGGCGGCCAGAGAGCTAGCCGCCGCCGAGCCCGGATCATTGCCCGGCACCGTAGTCCTGGCATCAGAACCGACAGTTGACGGATATATCCCGGTGGAGATCCAGGTACCCTTTCAACCACTGGATGAGGCGTCGGCAGTGGATGTCAGAGCTGGCCAGCTCGCCCGCCGTTTCGTGGAGCAGCCAATGACCTGGGCCGGAGTAAGTCTTGACAAGCTCAAAGCCGATTACGGCTATGGGCCAGACGAAGAGCTCACGGTTGAAGACCTAGCCGGAGAGGGGTGGGTTCAAGGTGATGGCGGCCTATTGTATCGCAGCCAAGAGCAAGCCGAGCAATCACTCCGTCTCGCTAAAACAGCGGAATAAACGCGTTCGCCATTCGTTCGGTATCTGATATAGTAGAGACATGCCTAAAACCGCCACCCAATATGTTTGTGCCCAGTGCGGCTCAACCTACGCCCGCTGGATGGGCAAGTGCGAGCAGTGTGGCGCCTGGAACAGCCTGGCCGAAGAAGTCTTGGCCCGGCCCGACAGCTTCACCAAGAGCCGCCCCAGCGCCGCCGCCACGCCCGAAAAATTGGCCGGTGTCAGCGCCGCCAAGCTGCCCCGCCTACCTACTGGCCTCAGCGAGGTCGACCAAGTGCTCGGCGGTGGCATTGTGCCCGGCTCAATCATGCTGCTCTCGGGTGATCCCGGCATCGGCAAAAGCACGCTGGTCCTCCAAATTGCGGCCCAACTGGCCGCTGGGCACAAAGTGTTGTATGTGAGTGGCGAAGAGTCGGCCGCGCAAATCAAGCTGCGGGCCGATCGCCTGGGCGTGGGCGCGGCCCAGCTCGACCTCCTGGCCGAAACCAACATCGACACCGTGGCCGCTACTATGGAGCATGGCCGCTATGATTTCGCCGTGATTGACTCAGTGCAAACCATGGCTACGGAGGCGCTCACCGGTTCGCCGGGCACCGTCGGCCAAATTACCGCCGTCACGCAAATCATTCAACATACCGCGAAGCGCCTCAACACCGCTACACTCGTCATCGGGCATGTCACGAAGGAGGGTAATATCGCCGGCCCCAAGATTATGGAGCATCTGGTGGACGTCGTCTTGTATCTGGAAGGGGAGCGCTACGGCGCGTTCAAGGCGCTGCGCGGCATCAAAAACCGCTTTGGTTCAACCGCCGAGGTTGGCATTTTTGAAATGGGCGAGGCCGGGCTGGCGCCCGTCGACAACCCCTCGCAAGCCCTGTTAGCCGAACGCCAGGCCACGAGTGGCTCGGTGGTACTCTCGACCCTGGAAGGCACCCGGCCTTTGCTCGTGGAGGTGCAGGCGCTCGTCTCACCCACGCCCTTTGGCTACCCCAAGCGCACGGCGGTTGGTTTTGACCTCAACCGTCTCAACCTGCTGGTGGCGGTACTGGGCCGCCGGGCTGGTCTAAATTTGAACTCGAGCGATATTTATGTTAACGTAGTAGGCGGATTGCACGTCACCGAGCCCGCTGCCGATTTAGCAATTATTCTTTCGATCGCTTCGGCCCTCACCGATACCCCGGTGCCGGCCGGACTCGTAGCCTTCGGTGAAGTGGGCCTGAGCGGAGAAATCCGCTCGGTCAATCAATCTGGACGGCGCCTGGCCGAGGCGCAGAAGCTCGGTTTTGAGCGGGCGATCGGCCCGGCCTATGGCGCCGCCCCTGGCGTCACGCCCGCGCATACCGTGGCTGAAGCCATCAAGCTCGCCGGCCTCGACGGCCCGCGCCGGCGCGCTGCCCCACATTCATAATCACCGTCTACGAAAGGATGGACATGCCCGATACTTCATTGCTCATCTATGGCGTTCTCGCCATTGGCTTATCCAGCGCCGTTACCGCCCTCATTGTGACTCGCCGGAATCCGGCCCACCCCGCCCCGGCTCCGGCCCAGCCGGCCACCGTCCCTCAGCCAGCCCCGCTGCCAACCATGCATCCGGCGGCGCGCCCCTCGGTTGAGCCGTTGCCATCGACCACCCAGTTGCCGTGGATATTAGTTGATACCTCCGCCATTATTGACGGCCGCATTGCCGATATCGCGACCGCCGGCTTCGTGCCCGGCCGCCTCGTTGTGCCACGCTTTGTGCTGGCCGAATTGCAAAATATCGCCGACTCCGAAGACGCCATGCGCCGCGGCCGGGGCCGCCGGGGCCTGGAGGTGCTGGGCCGCCTGCGTGACCTGCCTGGTGTCGGCCTTGAAGTCATTGATGACGACGTGCCCGGCGTCAAGGAAGTGGACGCCAAACTCGTTGTGCTGGCCCAGCGTTTCAAGTGCAACGTCCTCACGACCGACTTTAACCTCAACCAAGTGGCGGGCATCCAGGGGGTGCGCGTGCTCAACGTGAATGAATTATCCAACGCCATCCGGCCGGTAGTGCTGCCCGGCGAGCAGATGCGCGTGCGCATCGTCCAGCCCGGCAAGGAGCGCAACCAGGGCGTGGGCTACCTGGCCGACGGCACCATGATCGTGGTGGAAAACGGTGACAAATTGATTGGCCAGGACGTCACCACCGAGGTCACCCGCGTCTTTCAGACCGTGGCGGGCAAAATGATTTTTGCCGCTCCGCTCGGCCAAGCCGCCAGTCAGCCCGCTCCTGACACCGAGCCCGCCCCAGCCCCAAAGCCGGCGCCCGCCCCAAAACTGGCGCCTGCCCCCAAACCGGCGCCCGCGCCCAGGCCTGCGGCCCCGGCGAAGCCCTCAGCCGAAGATGCCCTGCTGCGGGCCATCGCCGCTAGCGACGCCAGCCCGGCTGCTGCGGCCCCCGCGGCCCAACCCTCCGCCGGCAACCAGGCGCAACCAGGCCGCTCGGGCCACCACCGTTACCGCGGCCGCGGCCGGGGTGGCCGGGGTCCGGGCGGTGGCAACGGCCAGGGCAACAGCCAAAGCCAGCCTGGCCACTCGCCAAACGCGAACTAACCAGAACCGGCAGCTTAGCTGCCGGTTGCTGTTTGTGGTTTGAAATCGGTCAGCCTTACGGCGTCAGCTTAAAACTGATGCTGGCGGTTTGGTTGCCTTGGTCACTGCGCACAAAGAAGCTATGGTTGCCGGCCGAGGCAATGGTGATGGTGCGGGCGTTGCTGCTCGTGCTGCCCTTGTTTGACCCATCAACGAACAACGTATAGCTGCCGGCGCCGGGGTCGAGTGACCAGCTAAACGTCACTGAACCCACTGGCTGCGACGAGCCCGCCAGCGGCGCTAAGCCTTGGAAGGTATTGCCGCCACCCCCGCCCGGGTTTACCACCAGTACAGTTTGGGTGTCGGTGCCCTGGTAGAGGCCGGTGTCGGTTACCACGGCCTTAACCGTGTGACTGCCGCTGGCCGTCGGTGTGTAGCTCACCGGGTATGTACCGGCGCTGTCGATCTGCTGGGTGGAAATGATTTGGTCGTCCCAGTAAATCTCAAGCTTATTGGGCGTAAAGCCGCTTTGCGATTGCCCGGCGGTCACTTTGACGTTGAAGTCTTGGCCGTTGCCGTTGGCGCCGATCAGCTGGGCCGTCGGCGGTGTGTCGCTACAATTGTGGACGTCGTCGTAGCTGGTGGGCAGATCACCGCCGGCCGAGGTCTGGGCCGGATAGGCCTTTTGCAGAGCGGCCAGCCATTGCTGGTACTGATAAGCGTTCTGCTGCTTGGTAATCTCTGGGAGAATTGCGCTCGAGTAAGCAGTATCCTTGGCCAGCGGCGGCGTGCACTGCGTGGCCAGCTTGCCCGAAACCTTATCGACGTCGGCAGACTTGCCCTGCGCGGCCGACATTGGCACGTACCAGCTCGGGAAGATGTCCGAAACGGTGTCCTTCGAACCGGTCCCGGGCAGACGCCCAGTGCTGCGGTCAAGCGTCACCACCTTAATGCCGGCCGGTTTTACAAACGCATCATTCGGCTTGCCGTTCACCACGGTATTCATGAAGGTTCGCCAGACCGGCGCGGCAATGTCAGCCGCAGCGGAGTCCATGGCTGCGTTATTGTTGTTGCCCACCCAGACCGCCGCCACCATGTCGGGCGTGAAGCCAACCGTCCACGCATCGTTGTAGTGCTCGGTCGTGCCCGTTTTTACGCCGTAATGCACGCAGTTGGACGCATTGTTATTAGCGCAATAATTTTTAATCTCCAGGTCGTCCGTGAAAGCGTACTCCTTGGCTTTCTGATCGGCCAACACGTCTGCCATGAGGTAGGCCACCTGCGGGTCGAGGGCCTGGCGGGGCTTGCCCGGCTTGGTGTTGTCCTCCATGACGTTGCCTTTCTGGTCCCAAACCTTCAGGATGGCCGTCTGATCGTAGTGCTGGCCGCCGTTCGCGAACGATTCGTAGGCGTTAGCCATTTCAATGGGCTGCACCTCGCCGGTACCAAGCACCAGGGATGGGCCGTACTGGCTGGCGCTGCCCAGGGTGGTAATGCCCAGCGTGCGGGCAGTATCCAACGAATTGCCAATACCGGCCATCAGGATTGACTTAACCGCCGGCACATTCAAGGAGCCGGCCAGGGCCCTGCGGACGGTCATAATGCCGTAGTTTTTGTTGCCAAAGTTCTTTGGGTGGTAGGGCTGGTCGGTCGTGCCAAACTCGGTAGGGACGTCATACAAAACCGTGCCGGGCCCGTACGTGGGGCACGACCGGTCTTTGGTACACGAGTTGTCTTTGTTCGAGTTAAACAGGGTGGAGTAAACGATCGGCTTGAAGGATGAGCCTGGCTGGCGCTTGGCCGTCGCCACGTTAAACTGGCCGTCAATTGAGGTGTCATTAAAGTCGGCCGAACCAACCATCGACAAGATATGGCCCGATTTCGGATCGGTGACCACCATGGCCGAGTTCGACCCCTTGTGGTTCTTGATGGCCGTGCGGTTGGCCTGGATGGCGTTGTAGGCCGCCACTTGCTTGTCGTAATCCATGGTGGTGTAAACCTTCAGGCCGCCCTCGGTGACCGTGGCGTTGCCGTACTTTTTCTCTAAGACTTCCTGCGCGTACAGCACAAAGTGGGCCACATTCGGGTTGAGGTTGGCATAGAGGTTTTGCGTCTGGCTAATCATTTTAGTGTCAGATAGATCGGCTAGCTTCCATTTGGCGGCGTCCGCTTGCTCCTGCGTGACGTATTTTTGTTGCACCATCAGGTCAAGCACGATGTGCTGACGGTCAATGAGGTCATCTTGGTGGGCGCCGTATGGTGAGAAGTAGGTTGGGCCATTGAGCACGGCCGCCAGCAGCGCTGCCTGACCCAAGTTCAAATTCTTAGCGCAGTGCTGGTCGGGGTCAGTTTTATCAATATCCTGCGGGAAGTAGGCCTTGCAGGCGCTCTCAATACCGTAGGACCGGTTGCCGTACGGGATCTCGTTCAGGTAAAGGGTGAGGATGTCATTCTTGGAGTAGAACTGGCCGATTTCCATCGACAAAAACAATTCTTTGATTTTGCGGCCAAAGCTATGGTCGGTGGGGTCGAGCAGGGCATTTTTAACGTACTGTTGGGTAATGGTTGAGCCGCCCTGCGCTGTATTGCGGTGCATCAGGTCAAGGATGCCCGCCCGCAGGTAGCCCCACACGCTAAAAGACCCATGGTTATAAAAGTCTTTATCTTCGATGGCGATCGTCGACTGTTTGACCACCGCCGGAATTTGGTCGAAGGTAATCGGGCTGCGGTTCTGATCGCCCGATAATTCATACAGCAAATGATTGCCGCTGGCGTCGTAAAACTTCGTGGTTTGGGCGGTGATGCGCGACCGGATCTTGCCCGGCGTCGGCAGGTCTTTGGCATACCACAAAAACACCAAGAAAACAAACACCGCGCCGGCGCCGGCTAGCTTGGCCAGGCGGATCAGCCCGGCTCGGCTGATCCAATATGTGCGGAAATGGGCGGGAGTAAATGACAAGAAAAAGCGTTTCAAGGTACCCTTGACCCCGGTGACGTTATCAGTCAGAGGCTTGGCAGGGCGCCGGCGGACATGGCGTTTTTGCATAAACGTAGTGCTCGCAAATTACCGGTCTATTATACCACTCATGTCTTATAATGAGCTTATGCTTTTAACAAATCACACCCTCACTGGCGTCGTGCTCGGCCTCACGATTGATAATCCGGTTGTGCTGGCGCCGGTGGCCGTGGCGTCACATTTGGCGCTTGATGTCACGCCGCATTTTGGCATCCGGTTGCGCGAAGACTGGTACCACGACCGGCGGTTCATCATTTTTGGGACGGTGGACGTGGCCTGCTCCACGGCCGTCACAGTTGCGGCCTGCCTGATCTGGCCGCAGCGGGCCGTCAACATACTCGTGGGGGTGATTGGCGCCGACCTGCCTGATTTCACCTACATCCCGCTCGTGCTGTTTGGCAAGGCTCGGATGGAGCGGTGGCTGCCGTTTTACCGGCCAATGATTAACTTCCTCTCGCAAATTCAGTGGTACGAGCGGCCGCCCGGCCTCATTACCGAGGTCGTGTGGGCGGTGGCCATGGTGCTGGTCCTCAACGCCCGGCTGCCCTCCTGACAGGTTAGCCTCGCCATGCTACACTAAGCGCCATATGGACGACCTACTTACCCGCGGCGTCGACACCCTCATCGGCCACGATGAGCTCGTTGAAGCCCTCGATGGCAAAAAGCGCAAGCTGCGCATTAAATTTGGCGTGGACCCCACCCGGCCCGACCTGCACATCGGCCACGCGGTCGTTATGAACAAGCTCCGCAAATTCCAGGAGCTCGGCCACACCGTCATTTTCCTGATTGGCGATTACACCACCAAAATTGGCGACCCGTCCGGCAAGAACCAGACCCGGCCCATGCTCAGCGATGAAGAAATCGCTGACAACGTTAAGACCTACCTCAACCAGGTCGGCAAACTCCTCGACGTCAAGAAAGCCGAAATCCGCTACAACTCGGAATGGCTCGGCAAGCTCACTTTCGGCGACCTCATTAAGCTGGCCTCAAACGTCTCAGTAGCCCAGCTCATTGAGCGCGAAGACTTCAAAAACCGCCTCAGCACCGGCTCCGAAATTGCCCTCCACGAATTGCTTTACCCGCTGATGCAGGCGTATGACTCTGTGGCTCTCGAGGCCGATGTGGAATTTGGCGGCTCCGACCAGCTCTTCAACCTCATGGCCGGCCGTGCCCTGCAAAAGAAACTCGGCCAACGCCCACAAATCGTGTTCACCTGTGAGCTGCTCGTCGGGCTCGACGGCGTCAAGAAAATGAGCAAATCCCTCGACAATTACGTGGGCGTGACTGACGCGCCGCTCGATATGTTTGGCAAGATCATGAGCCTGCCGGACAATCTGATTGCGCCCTACTACAAGCTCTGCACCGACGTGAGCCTTGAGGCCATTGAGGGCCTCGTGCAGAGTCTGGCCGCCGGCGCCAACCCGCGCGACTCCAAGGCCTCGCTGGCCCGCGAAATCGTCCGCATCTACCACAGCGAAGCCGCCGCCCTCAAGGCCGAAGCCGACTGGAATGCCACCTTCCGCGACAAGAAGGGACCGGCCGCCGAGCAAATTGAGACCAAAACCGTCATGCGTTCTGCCTGGCTCTTGGCCGATTTGCTCGTCGAACTTGAGCTGGCGAGCAGCAAGAGTGAAGCCCGCCGGCTCATCCAGCAGGGCGGTGTGCGCCTGCGCGGCGAGGTTATATCTGAAGACGGTGAAGTTACCGTGAGCTCCGGCGACCTGCTGCAGGTGGGCAAACGGCGGTTTGTTGAGCTAACGGTTAAGTAAGCGAAATGGCCGAACTTCGTAAGGCCTCAGGCATCATTATTCAGAATCGTCAACTGCTATTCGCGCGAGCGCATGATCAAACCCGGTTTATTGATCCGGGCGGTACTCGTCAAGGCGTGGCGCGGCGACATCCGCCCCAGCTCTGAAGTAGCCGAGATCCGCTGGCTCAATACTGAGTTGGTACGGGATGTTAAAGTTGGGTCAATATTTGGAGAGCAGGTTTTGCCTCGCCTTCATCGACTCGATCTCGTCGATTAATAAATCAACCAATATGATGATTTGATACCCTATAAGGAATCAAATTCGAAAACTCAGCTAATTGTGGCTCGCACACCCAGCAATCCGCCTGAGAAAAGCGTATACTAATCTGGCATGGAACAGACGCAGGTGGAACATGACTGGCGGCAGCGGCCCATTGGGTCGCTGAGTGGTGTTGGCCCCCAGGTGGCGGCTAAGCTCGAGCGGCTCGGCATTCGCACGGTGGGGCAACTCATTACACATTACCCGCGCCGGTACGACGACTTCTCCAAAATTATCCCCATCCGCATGATGCGGCCGGGCAACGTCACGTTCAAGGGTCAAATCGAACGGGTGAGCGGGCGCTACGCTCGGGCCCGCAAGCTCCACATTACTGAAGCCATCATTTCTGACGGTACCGGCACGGTCAAAGCCGTTTGGTTCAACCAGAAATACCTGGCCGGCACCATCCCCACCGGCACGCCCGTGCTGGTTTCGGGCGAGCTGAAATTTAAAAATAACGACCTGGCCATGCAGTCGCCGGCCATTGAGGTCATGGAGGACGGGCGCGTCACCAAAAACACCGCCCGCATTGTGCCCGTCTACCCCGAAACGGCCGGCCTTACCAGCAAGCAATTGCGCGGGCTGATTCAACCGCTCATGCCGCTCGTGCAAACCACCCCGGAAACGCTGCCGGACGCCATCATCCGTGAGCAAAAGCTCATGCCGCATGGTAAGGCCCTGGCCGAAATCCATTTTCCGTCGAGCCAGGCGTCGCTTACCAAAGCCAAAAACCGGCTCGCCTTTGAGGAGCTGTGGTTTGTGATGCTGGCTAGCCTGGCCATTAAGCATGAAATCCAGCTCGAAGTGGCCCCGGCCATTGAATTTAAAGTAGACGTCGCGCAGGCATTCACGCGCACGCTCGGCTTTGAAATGACCCCGCAGCAAAAGCAGGCCGCCTGGGAAATTCTGCAGGACCTCGGCAAAACGCAGCCGATGAACCGGCTGCTCGAGGGCGACGTCGGCTCCGGTAAAACCGTCGTGGCCACCATGGCTGCCGTCATGGCCCTGGCCTCGGATTACCAAGCCGCGCTCATGGTGCCAACGGAAGTCCTCGCCCGGCAGCACTACGCCAGCCTCAGCCCGCTGCTAGCCGCGCTCGGCTATGAAGCCGTCCTGGTGCTGGGCGGCCAGCCGGCGGCCGAGCGCAAAGCCGCCCTCGCCAAACTGGCCGAACCGGCGCCGCGCGTGGTCATTGGCACCCAAGCGCTGCTCTCCGAGGCTGTGAATTTTCATAACCTGGGCCTCGTGATTATCGACGAGCAGCATCGCTTTGGCGTCAACCAGCGCAGCTTGCTGAAGGCCAAATCCGGCCGACTGCCGCATCTGCTGACTATGACCGCCACGCCCATCCCGCGCACGCTGCAGCTAACCATTTATGGCGATCTTGATATTTCCGTAATTAACGCGCTGCCGCCCGGCCGCCAGCCCATCACGACCCGGTTGATTGACAATACCCATCGCGACGAAGTTTATAGCTTCATCAACGAGCAGCTCGAGGCCGGCCGCCAAGCCTTCATTGTGTGCCCATTAGTTGAGGACTCCGAAGCCGGCCGAGCCGCTAAATCGGTGACCGCCGAGTATGAGCGGCTCAAAACCGGCCCCTTCCGCCACCGCCGGCTCGGCCTGCTGCACGGCCGCCTCAGTGCTGCCGACAAAGCCGCCGTCATGGCCGATTTTGTTAGCGGCCAAACCGACATCCTCGTGACCACCACGGTGGTGGAGGTGGGCGTGAACGTGCCCAACGCCACCATCATGCTCATTGAAAACGCCGAAACCTTCGGCCTGGCCGCCTTGCACCAGTTGCGGGGCCGGGTCGGCCGCGGCGAACACCCGTCGCACTGCTTCTTGCTGGCCGACACCAAATCAAGCAACACCCAGCAGCGGCTGCGGGCGCTCGAAAAGTCCCAAGACGGCTTCCGCCTAGCCCAAATCGACCTCGAGCTGCGTGGGCCCGGCCAAATTTATGGCCGCATGCAGCACGGGCAGCTTGACCTTTCGCTGGCCGATTTGGACGACGTCAAACTCATCGCCCGGGCCCGCACCGCCGCGCTGAAATTTCTCGGGCAATCGGACGTCATGCTAAAATACCCCTATGTTGCGGCTAAGGTAACGGCGCTCAAAGCTGTTACGTCGCTTGATTAATATAGGATTTATTTGTTCATGTACGCCGGATTTATCACGCCCAAACGGGCCTCGCGCCGCCTGGGGGTTCACCAGCGGTTTGATCATGCGGCCTACCGGATGATCCGCACCTACTTGCCGGCCGGAGGCTTCCCCGAAATCCGCAACATCCTGCACTTTGAAGGCTACAACGGGCCGGATGGTATTAAGTCGAAGCAGGGCTTGAAATACAAAACTGTCCACGACCACGCCCCCAGCCATCTCTATGACCCGGCGACGGACCGGGGGGAAGTGCCGCAGCACATCGCCAACCATTATGCCGGACTGGTAGACGCGCTCACCAGCGGCGACCGTGTCCGCCAGGCCTTTGAAGCCGCCTGGCTAGCGCATTACGTCTGCGACGGCCTGACGCCGGCTCATCATTTCCCGCTCGAGGAAAAAATCACCGAAGCCGTCGAACGGGCCCAAGATGAAATGCGCACCGGTGACGTCTCTAAGCTAACCGCGGCCGTGCGCAAGAACTGGGCGATTTGGGGCCCCAAGGGACACCTCTCCACCCACATCGTCAATTTTGAGATTGGCATTGCAATAGCGCTGATCTTTTCGCCGATTAAAGCTGAGTTCAGTGAGCATGAACTGGCGCGGGCCCGCGAACTTGGGCCAGTGGAGTATTTTAAGGCCGAGGCCCGCAAAATTGCCGCCCTTAACCTCTATGAGCGGTTTTATCAAAGCGGCTGGACCAACGACATCGCCAGCATCGTTAAAAATACCTTGGCGCCGCTGACCGCACAGGCCATTGGCAACATTTGGCTGCTCGCCATGCTTGAAGCCAGCCAGCGCCAGGTGGCCGGCCGCCGTGAAATCCCCGGCGCCTCCACTGCTGGCGCTGCTGCTGCCGCTGCTCCCGCGCCGGTGGTTGAGGCCGGCCAGGCATGAAAATTTTGTCCGGACGGCTGGGTGGGCGCACGATTGAGCAGCCGCCCAGCCGATCCACCCGCCCGCTCAGCGAGAAGGTGCGGGCGGCGCTGTTTGATGTGGTCGGCGATCCCGAGGATTTGGTGGTGCTCGACGCCTACGCCGGCTCGGGCGCGGCCGGGCTGGAAGCCTTGTCGCGCGGCGCACTGCTGGTGGAGGCCATTGAAGCCAATGCCCGCGCCGCGCGCAGCCTTCAGGCCAACGCCCGCGCCCTCGACGTTGACGCGGCCCACATCCTGCACCAGCAAAGCGTGGAATCCTGGCTGGCCAGCCCGCAACAGCAGCCGCCCAGCCCCCGCTATGGCCTGATTATTGCCGATCCGCCATACGCCCAGCTCAAAGCCGATGTAATTGGGCGCCTGGCTGTATATTTGACCGACACGGGAGTGCTCGTGCTATCACATGCCAGCCGCCTGGCTGCGCCTGAGCTGCCTAGTGCCAACCTCATCAAGACCAAAGCCTACGGCGACACCGCGCTCAGCTTTTACCGCCGCTCCTAGCGCCCTCGCAAAACAAAACCAGCATCACTGCAAAAATCCGCGACGAGGCATGGCTCAGCTGAGCATTACCAGTATAATAAGGACATGCGTCAGTCGCGCAAGCAGCGTCTGTTGAAGAAACGTGCTCGCATCCAGCGGGTGGCGCTCTTAAGCTATGTGCTGATACTGGCGACTGCCGGTACTGCTTGGATCGTGATGGCCCGGGCCGCCGCCAACTGCACCGACGCCGCGCCCTGCGCCGAAGCTGGCTCACCGGTGGCCGCCGCCAACTGGTCGCTACGCTTTGCCGATGAATTTAACGGCAACGCCGTGGACCTTGCCAACTGGAACACCGGCCGCAACGCCCCCACCACCACGGCCGATGAGCCCTTCAATGGCAGCCACGAAGCCGCCTACTTCACCTCCGACAACGTCTCAGTCGGCGGCGGCCTGGCCACCATCCAGCTGCAGGCGGCGCGCCGCACCATTAGCGGTGTAACCTACCGCTACAGCTCAGGCGAACTCAACACCCTTGGCAAACTAGCCCTCAAACCAGGCGATTACATTGAGGCCCGCATCAAGGTGCCCAAGTGCAACGGCTGCTGGCCGGCCTTTTGGACGGTGCCATCAATAAGATCGCCACCGCCCGAGTTTGA
>DATDME010000079.1:0-3598 GCA_036518915.1 Candidatus Saccharimonadia bacterium
CATGCCACCGTATGCCCCTGACCACAATCCGATTGAGCACGTCTGGAATACCGCCAAGCAGGCCGTGGCAAATGTCCAGCGCCACAGTTTTGAGCAAACAAAAACAGCCTTCACCGGTTATATTGCGGGAAGACGGTTTAAATACGGCTTTTAGACAGGTTTTGTTTTGGGATGGCTATAGAGTTGGGCAGAACGACGGCCCTCGAGCCGGGGTAGTGACGATTGCAGTAGCCCTGCATGTCGACCGGGCCGGCATACCCGAGGCTAACGCCACCGGGAATACTGACCGAGAAGTCGACGCAGTACCAGTTGTACGGTCCCGTTCCGTACGACGCCGCCCAGCTGTGGCCCTGCTCCTGGCAGGCCTTGGGAACATCGATGCGGTACTGGGACGCCGCGCTCGCGGAGGTAGCTGACACTGCCAGCAATCCTGCTGCGAGCAAGGGGGGCGCGAGTGCGGCCCCAACTCGTGCGGTACGAACCCTCATTGCACTCCTTGGTGCTCGATACGGTTTGCAGGCAGACGCGCAGAAACTATATAACAAAAATAGACATTATGCAATAAGTTATGATGTAACTGCAACTCACTCTCTGGCAGGGCAAATAGCGTTCCTTGCATACCCCGTGGTCTCGCCACGGTGTGATTGATTTTCTTCCAATTTTCGGGAATATCTGCGCCTAGTCGTCCGACGGTCGTCGCCCCGTAAAAAACGAAAACCACCTCCTTCCGATGGTTCGTAGAAGGGGGTGGGGGTTAGGCCGTCGCAGCGGCCAGGGCGGTATAGGGCGCCGACATTACGGTCGACGTGGTGAGGAGACCGTGCCAGCCGCGGATGATCTTCACGACCTCCAGCCGGATCGGCATGTCCTGGAAGCGGGCAGCCACCACGCTGGCGGCGTGGGTTGCGACGGACATCATGTCTGCCGCATCGGCGGGGTTGAAGCTCGACCACAGCGGGCCGGGCTCGGCCTCGGGCCCGAGGTATAGGCATGCACCCGTCGCCCGCAGGTGCTGGATGTAGGCACAGCCCAGGTGGACTTGAACGACCACTTCCTCGCACTCGTTGACACTGTGGCCGATCTCGACGGTCACCAGCAGCGGTTCCTGGAACATCGGCGTGAGGAAACCGGCGCCTCCGCCCGGCAAGCGAGGGGTGAAGTCCATCTCGAACTCCAGCGTGCCCAGGCGGCCAAGCTGCGGGTTGAGTGCCTGAACGAAGTGGGCCCAGCTCAGCCGGCCGTCGAAGCAGCCAACCTGGATGCGCCGCTCGGTATGCGGCACGTCGTGGCGGCGGGTCGTGAGATTGCGGGCCACCTGGATCCCGGCCGGCAGTGCTAGTCCGAGGCCGAGGCTGGCCGCCGTCAGTCGGCGAGGTGTAGTTAGCATGGCAAGATGACTCCGTTCGGGGTCCGGGGTGGTAATCAGGCCGCGAAATATCCTATCACGTATCCGTAAATAATATCAATTGCTCATAAAAACGATGCGCCCCACTTCCTTGTGGTGCACGATCGTGATGACCTGCCTTTCAGGAAGAGGGGCGATATGTACAGCTCTCGGCAGAAGTTCAGGGAGAGCCGGTTGTGGTGGGCCAGCGCCGTTGCTGGTCGGGGTTGCTTGCGCCGTCAGATCAGCGTCAGCCGACGATCAGCACCTGGCAGCCCACGTTCGTCCGCATGGTCAGGGCGTCGAGACGCGCCGGCTTGTTGCCACGGCAGCTCGCGCCCTCGAGGTACAGCACCCCGGTGGGGCAGTCACCGGCCTGGATGCGGGCCATGAGCTCGGCCACCCGGTCGTGCAGGCCGAGGCGGCTGGTCGTCTGCGTCAAGCGCTCGACGGTGGTGATGGCCGGCCGGGCGTTCCGCGGAGCGATGCGCCGGAGCCCCTCATCGTCGTGCAGGGGCAGCTGACGGAGCACATGCGGGATGCCGGGGAAGTACAGGCACCCGCAGGCCACCACCGCCACGTCGTTCGGGCGGTACTGGCCCAGCGACTGGTTGGTGTAGAGGCGGAGGGCGGCCGCCTTGTAGCTGAGCGGGCCAGGCTCGCCCGGCTCATGCCGCTCGGGCGCCGGTGCGGGGGTGGAGCTTCGCGCGGCGAAAGTGCGACGCCACAGCGCGGGGCTGGTTTGTGCGAGGGACATCATGACCTCCGGTGGTCGGTGGCGCAGGGTAGGGTCACCTTGACATTTCATGAGAGCTCCAAAGATCGGCCCCGAGAAACGTCAAAACGACCTGACAAATACTACTCCTGCCTGGATTGCCATGTCAAGAGAATTATGGCCCAGTAACAAAACATGAAACCGCCTCAGGTTGGGTGGGGCTACCCCTGTGGAAAACGCTAGGCTTACATCACCCACCAGCGTAATTAAACAGATATAAAACGCACCCACAATCCGGCCCGCAGATTTTATTTCGCTCATGCTATTGACGCAGCAGTGGGTAGCGTGATAAAAGTTAAACTAGATAGCTGAGGTGGAGCCCCGATAAAAACGCAAAAGTTGAGTTTGCTCCTTTTGCCGAGTACTGCAGGTGCTTAAAACCATCGAGACTTCAGGGCTATCTAGGACGGGTCGGGTGCGGCCCGTTCTTTTTTGTCCGAAAATCGGACAAAAACGCGCCGATTTAGTCCGAAAATCGTACTAAACTAGCTATATGCCCGAATCCACCTCAGCCCAATCCGAAAGCATCGTCCTTGGCGGTGGTTGCTTTTGGTGCCTCGAAGCCGCCTATCAAATGGTGCGCGGCATCACGAACGTTGTCCCCGGATATGCCGGCGGCCACACCACCGACCCCGATTACTGGAAAGTCGCCAGCAAAACCACCGGTCACGCCGAGGTCGTACGCCTTGAGTTTGACCCGGCCATCATCTCGTTCGCAGACATCCTGCACATCTTTTGGGCCATTCACGATCCCACCACGCCCGACCGCCAGGGTAATGACGTTGGCCCCGAATACCGCTCGCTCATTCTCTATGGCAGCGACGCGCAGCGGGCCGCCGCCGAAGCCTCCCGCGCCGAGGCCCAAGCCCTGTGGCCCGATCCCATCGTCACCGAAATCAAGCCGCTCGAACACTTCTACGAAGCCGAAGAAGAACACCATAATTACTTTAAAAAGCATCCCAACCAGGCTTACTGCCAGGTTGTTATCAACCCCAAACTAGCCAAACTGCGCGCCAAATTTGCCGACCGCCTGCTGAGCGCCTGACGCGCTTTAGCGTATAATGCAGCCATAAGGAAGGTGCGTCACAATGAAAATGGCTCCGTTTATCAAGGGGTGGCTGCCGCTGGGCGTCGGCCTCACCCTAACCTTTGGCACGGTTTACTTGGTGGGCCAGCAATTGTACCGCCAGTCAGCCTACGACCCCCAGCTGCAGCGGGCCCGCGACGCCACGCTTGGCACCATCGATGGTCCGGTCGTTGATATGGCGGCCAGCCTGGCGGCCTTTCAGACGAACGTCAACCAAGACCGGCGCATCCTGGGCACCACCGGACAGCTCGACGGCGTGAGCGTCCTGCCGCCCGCCGGCGTGTTTGACTATGCTCGCGCGCACAGCGAAAACCATCTCACCTGGCAGCCCCGCGCCGGCGTGCGGCTGGCC
>DATDME010000080.1:0-17230 GCA_036518915.1 Candidatus Saccharimonadia bacterium
CGGCAGAAATCTTCTTCCAACCGGAAGCCAGCGCCAATGACGGCGGTCTTGCCCCACCATTCCGTGGCGAAGTGGGAGACCAATGTGTCTGCTCTGTACTCTGTGCCGGCCAACCGGGCCAGTTGTTCCTCGGTGAGGACAACGCCCAGCGTGCGACTGGCGTGAAGCGCGGCGATCCTGATGCGCAGCGGGGTGTTCAACGCGTCCTGAAGCGCTATCGCCTGCTGAGGCGTCAGGCCCCGCTCGAGGAGGTCGAAAACATCGAGCCGCAGCAACTGCTCAAGCCAGCCGCAGCCGGCCCCGACCAGCATCATGTAGACCCCAATCGGCACTTTGTCGAACTCGGCGAGGTGCGAACGGGTTCCACGCTGGCGGGTCCGCTCCAGCAGGCGGCGTTGCAGGCGGCGGTGTTGCGTCCAACCATCTTTGCTGTCTTCGAACTGCGAGCCCGGACAGCCCGGCAGACGGTTCAGCAACCCTTGCAGGCCTTCCTCTGATCCGACTCCGCAATGCGCCAGGAAGGCTTCATCGGTTGGAATCAGACGCAGGCGGGCCAGGCCAGGCACGGTGCCAGTCGGCCTGGTCGTGAAGGTGATGCCCCACGAGTTGGCCAGCCGGCCCAGTGCTTTCTGGAAGCCTGAGATGTCTTCGGCCGAGCTGCCAGGTGGTAACTCGAATTCGACGGTGAGTTGAGCTTTGGTACACAATTCGGTCATGACGCTACCAACTTTCAGGGTGCGAGGGGAATGGAACGGGACCGTGCTACTATATACTATTTATTGTACTTTGTACAGCACGGTACAGGCGCTCCCAGGCGGGCAGGTCGAGTTCTTGGGCGCGGGCGGTGGAGGCAAGCTGGGCCTGGCTGAGCAGGCCAGTCACGAGCTCGGGCGAGAGATTGAGGCCGCCGGCCAGTGAATTCTTGAGCTGTTTGCGTTTTTCGCCAAAGCCAGCTTTGATGAGGCGAAAGAGCTGGTCGGGATCGGCCGGGAAAGCCGGGCCGGTGAGCGTAACTTTGAGGACGGCGGAATCAACTTCTGGCGGCGGCCAGAATTTGTGGCGCTCAACCATGGCCGTAATTTCGGGCCGGCCGTAGTACTGCACGCTGAGGGCGAGGATGGAGAGCCGGCCGGGCCCCGCCACAATCCGTTCGGCCACCTCTTTTTGGATCAGCAGGCTCATGATGGCCGGCGGGTTGGGGCTTTCAATCAGGAGGCGGAAAATCTTACTCGTCAGGTAGTACGGAATGTTGGCGATGACTTTATAACCGGCAGGCAGCTCGGACAGGTCGTACTTGAGGATGTCTTGTTCAACGACGCGAAGGTTGGCGGGCGCGTCGCGGCGGAGGAGGCCGGCCAGCACGGGGTCGGTTTCCACCGCCACCACCCGCGCGGCGGCCTGGGTGAGCGGGGCGGTCATGACGCCGAGCCCGGGGCCAATTTCCAGGATGGTGTCACCCGGGCCGGGCTCGGCGGCGGCCATAATTGCTTCCAGGCTACCGCGATCAACCAAAAAATGCTGGCCGAGGCCCTTGTTGGGTTTGATGCCGGCCAGGCGGAGGGCGGTACGGACGTCTTCGACGCGGGATAAATCCATAGCTGTGTACTATATTAAACCATTGCCTAGTCAGCCAAGCAAGGGCCGGTGGAGACGCTGGCCGCAGGGTTGGCGCTGGCCACCGTCTTCATGACGGCCGGAGTGGTGAGGGCATAGGCCACTTGGTCGTCGGTGGTGGACATCGCAAAGACCACGGCGATGACGGTGCCGTCGGGCAGCACGACCGGTCCGCCGGAGTTACCCGGCCGCACCACGGCCTGGAGCTCGTAGATGTGACGGGCAATCAGGCCCGACCCGTAAATGTCGCGACCCACGGCGGTTTGCTCGCGCAGCACCGAGGCCGGCCCGATGGTTAGGCTGCCGCCGCCGGGATAACCAAGCACCGCGCCGACGGTGCCGCGGCTTTCTTCGCTGGCGTCGAGTTTGAGCGCCGGGGCGGTGAGTTCCGGGACGTTAAGGACGGCGATGTCGAGGTCGGGGTCGAAGGCCGTGACGGTGGCGCGGTGGCCGCCAAACTTGTCTTGCACGATGGGTTTGTGGACGCCCGCCACTACGTGGGCATTGGTGACGACAGTGTGCGGCGCCACCACAAAGCCGGTGCCCTCAATGATGCCGCCGCATCCGAGGCTTTCCAGGCGGACCATGGACGGCGTGGCGGCGGCCGCGGCGGCGTTAACGGTGGCGGCGTTTGGACCGGTCACCGGCGCCGGCGCGGCCGGCTCGAGGCCGGTGAACACCCGCGGCAGGCCCGAACGGTTGAGCGAGGCCTCAAGCCGGCTGAGCACGTCCGGCGCCGGCGGCAGGTTTTGGTCGAGGGCGCGCAGCACGGCCGAGGTTTGAATTTCGGCGGTTAAAAACGGGCCGGCCGTGCGGGCAAAGGTGGCGGCCAGCAGCCAGGCGGCGGTCAGGCCGGCGCCGACACCAAATAGGATGCCAAAGATGCGGTCGAGGCTGCCGAGGCGCATTTCATGGACTTTGCGCGATAGCCAATCGCCGCCGGTTTGGCCGAGCCCGCCAAACATAATGGCCACACCGAAAAATACCGCGACCATGAGCAGCCCCCGGCCGCTCCCGGCCGGTAGGATTTTGGATAGCAGGGGCGCGATGATGGCTCCGGCCAGCAGGCCGACCGAAAATCCGCCCAGCGAGCCGAACTGGCGCAGGAAGCCGCTGCGCTCGCCCCGGAGGGCCAGGCCGAGCGTCCCCACAATAATGACGATGTCGAGGAGGTTCACATGCTTATTATACGCGGGTACGGTGGGAGTGCGGTGGGGGTGCGGGATTTATTCCGATCTTCGGAATAAAACTGGGTATGGCCCGCACACAACAAACCCTGCCCTTTCGCGCCGGCTATATGTGCCCGTAGCCCTACCGGCACTGCCAGGCGGAGGTGCCCTCGGCGGCCATTTTCTTGGCGGCTAGCTTAATTTGCACGGCGCCGTCGAGGATGTTGTCGTTGGTGCCGCCGGCCGACCGCCAGGTGGAGGGCAGGAACTGGAACAGGCCGGTGGGGTGCTCGCCGTTTACAATAAAGCGCGAGACGGTGGTGGCGTTGCCGCCGGACTCACAGCTCATGATGCGCATCATCATGTTGGGGTCGAGGCCGTACTGGGCGGCGGCGGCTTCTACCAGCGGGCGCCAGTATTCCACCGAGCCGGCGAACAAGACTTTGGTGCCTACCACAACCACTTTCGGGGCGGGGTCAGTCTGGCTGACCACTTGCAAGAGGTCACGGCCGGTTTCAACTCCGTCTTGGTAATGAATGCGGTAGGTGACGGTTTTTTGGCCGTCAGTGCCGGGGTCTTTCACCTGCGTCGTGCCCTTGAGAAGCGTGGGATCGGTGATGGTCTTGGTCGGCCGGGATAGCGTTTGCGTGAGCGTGGCCACCACTTCGCTGACGCGGGTGATGTTAATGGATTCGCCGGGCACGACGGCTTGGGAGACCGGCGTGGAAACGGTGTCTTTGAGACCGAGCGAGATGTCGGCGGCGGCCAGGGCCGAGCCAATGGTGCTGGCCTGGGTGCGGATGGCGCGAACTTTGCCGTCCACCTTAACGGTGAGCGGCACGGACCGCTGCACGCTGACTTGCTCGCCCACGGTGCCGGCGGTCACGATATCGGTCACCAATCGCATATCATAGCGGTCTTCGGGGTAGACGGTCAGGCCGGCGGCCTGAGCGAGCAGGCGCGGGCTCTGGTAGGCGCTGCGGATACGGTAGCTTTTGAGGCCATCGGTCACCAAGACGGGCCGGGCGCGGTAGATATTAATGTTGTACGGACCGTTGGCCGGCATGGGCGTATCGGCGGACGGCTCGACGAGGTCACCCTCGTGGAGCTTAAGGCCGGCCCGGTTCACCACCTCGCCCACGGTGGGGGCGTCGGTGGAAAACAGGCGCTTTTGGCCGTCGGCGTACAGCGAAACCAGCCGCTGCGAATCGGCCGAAGCGATAGCCGAAAAGTGGATATGTCCTGAACTAAAGGCAAAATTGGTTGCGCCAATGAGAATTCCCATGGCGAGCAAATTGTATAGACGCTGGCGCAAAATAGCTGTCTCTTGTTAATCACAAGGGGCGTTTATTTTGGAGCGTTTTTGATTTTCGAGGTAGGCGTGATCCGCGGACGAGTAACGGGTGGGAACCAGTGGGATCTCGCTTATGGTACCGCATATGGGGGACTAACGTCAATCTGGGAAAACCTCAATTTTATGCTTCGCTTCGCTGCGCTCAGAGGCGCATAAAATTAAAGTTTTCCACAGTTTGGACCATCCCCCAACGTCACGCCAGGTATAAAGGCCCAGAAATGCGATTGCCCCCGGTGTCCGGGCCTCCTCTCGGTTGTACGAGGGGGCAATCGGACGCCGGGGGCGTCAGGGAGTCACGACTCCTCTCCTAGGTGTGGTGGCCTGACGGCCCTTCAGGCTTATGACCATGTAGATGTGGCCATCGGGCCAGCCATACGAGATCATGTCGCCGTTGTCGACCCGACCGAGCGGGTGCCTACGCAGAAGCTCGTCCGCAATGGCGGCTATAGACGCGGCGGACTCGACCTTTCTCGGGACCAGCAGATGGGTCTGCTGGCGGGTGTCGGAGACGATCACGAACGCGACGGGCCCGGCGGCGTCTGCCGTGTAGACCGTGGTGGTCGTGCCCGAGTGGCGCCAGGCCACCAAGGCCCGATTGACAGGCCGATTGACGACCCAGCCAATGCCTCCAGCATCGATCAGCTCCTGGCGGAGCTGATCGGCCGAGGAGGGCGTCCAGCCCTCATGCTTGGCCAGGGCCTGGCGGTTACTGACCGCCGCGGACAGGTACTTCTCAAGGACGACGCGGCCCGGCTTGGCCGGGATGAACGTCTTCCACCCGGCCTGGCATAGCTGGGCACCGTTGATCTGGTGCGGCACGCCGTCGAGCGCGGCGCTCACCGCGGGCGGGCGGGCGACTGCGGTGACAGGCGGGGCCACCCCGGCCGGGCCGGCGCTCGTCGCGGCGACCGGGCCCACGATGGGCGCCGGGGCGTCGCGGCAACCCGCCAAGCCGGCAACAGTAAGCACAGTGCCCAATATGGCACACGCCGCGGCGACCACCGTACCGTACGAGTACCGCGGAATTGCGAAAAGCATAACAGGCCCCTTTCGGCCGACGGAGTAGGACAGATCGAGGAGCAGAACATCAAACAACGGATGGCGCGGCCATCAGCTGATGAGCTCGCTCCATCTGGTCATATATTTAATACTATTTGAGCTTATCTGTCAACCGGCCATTTAAATTCCACTGACACTGATAGCGGCTATTCCACCCGGGTGCCGATGGCCTCACCTTGAATGACGCGGCGGATGTTGCCAGAAGTCAGTAGGTCAAACACGATGATGGGCAGGTGGTTTTCCATGGCAATGGACATCGCCGGGTTGTCCATCACTTCAATATTGGGATCGGTTAAAACGTGATAATGGCCGATGCTGTCATGCCTTTTGGCGTCGGGGTGCTTGCGGGGATCTTTATCGTAGATGCCGTCAACGTTGGTGCCTTTGAGTACCACTGAGCATCCGAGCTCCAAGGCGGCCGTGACGGCCGCGGTGTCGTGCGTGACATACGGCAGACCCGATCCACCTACCACCAGCACGACTTCCCCGTGCTCCAGATGGCTGACCGCCGTTTCGCGGACTAGCGGCTCGACCATCGTGCCGATATGCAAGCGGGACACCAGGCGGGTGGATACGCCGCTCGAGTTGAGGATGTCGGCAAAGGCTAAGCCGTTGAGCACACCGGCGAGCATACCCATATAGTGGCCGGTGACTAACTCAATTTTTGAGCCCTTGACGGTGGCGCCGCGCATGATATTACCGCCGCCGGCGACCACGACAATTTCGGCGTTGGTGGCCGCCACGGCAACTTTAATTTCTTCGGCGAATTTTTCGACCAGGGAGGGGTCGATGCCATATCCGCCCTCGCCGGCGAACTGCTCGCCGGATAATTTTAGTAAGACGCGGGGACGCTTGGTGGGGGTGGTGGTGTGGTTGGTCATATTGCCGGCATTATAGCCTGATATACCAGTATCGCGCCACTGGACCAAAAACGATGCGCCCCCTCCCGGGCGCGCCGGAAGGGGGTCATGAGCTGGGTGGGCAGGCGGCCGCAGACCAGGTGATGCCGGCTCTTTGGAGCATGGCCTGTACGGCCGTGCAAACCTCGTCGCCCATACCCTTAACAACACGCGGATCCAGCTTGAGGATGTCGGCGACGTCGCGGACGAGGAAGTGTTTGCGCAGAGCCGCGATGACCGCGTCGTTTGGCTTGACATCGTGACTGAGCCAGACGGCCGGGGCCAGGGGGACGAGCTCCTTCGGGAGCCGGAATTTGCACCCTGAGTATTCGAACGAGGCGATCGCGCCGACCTCTTCACCTAACTTGTCGGGCAATTGCAGCGGTGGATTCAGCTTCTTCAGCCAGCTTTAACAGGGCAATCAGACAGGGCAATCGGACCGCTATATATTGCTATATTTTTTCTAAATTAATCAAGCTTTTCGATGGGTGCAAAAGACAAGCTGAGCCGCTTGGAGCCGATGCCCGGGAAGGTGGCAGTGACTTCGTCGCCGTTGACCGAGGCCACGATGCCCTCGCCGAACTTGGCGTGGCGGATGCGGTCGCCCGGGGCGAGGCCGAGGCCGAGCATGGCTTCGCGGTGCTGGGCAGCTTGAGCCTCGGAGGTGGCCAGGGCGTTGCTGGCAAACATGGGCTGCGGGCTCCAGGAGCCGGCGCCGGCCGAGTGGCCGGTACTGGCATAACCCGGGCCGGCCGCGCCGTAATTGTTTTCCGCAGCGGCCGCGGCGTCTTGGAGTTCCGGCGGGATTTCCAGGAGGAACCGGCTCGGCGGGTTGTGGCTCGTGGAACCGTAAAGCAAACGGGCGTTGGCGTGGGTGACAATGAGTCTTTCCTTGGCCCGGGTGAAGGCCACATAGCAGAGCCGGCGCTCCTCTTCCATTTGCTCGCCGTCGAACAGCGCGCGAGAGTGCGGGAAAATGCCTTCCTCAAGCCCTGGAATGAACACCACCGGAAATTCCAGGCCTTTGGCGGCGTGCATGGTCATGAGCGTGACGGCGTCGGTGTCGGCTTGGTAATTATCGATGTCGGAAATGAGGGCGATTTCTTCGAGGAATGATTCCAGCGACAGTTCGCCCCAGGATTCGGCCACGGAGATAAGTTCTTTGACGTTTTCAATGCGCTCGGCGGCCTGCACGGAACCGTCGTCGAGGAACTGTTGGTAGCCGGAGCGTTTGAGGACGGCCTCCAGGAGCTGGGCGACGGAGAGGGTTTGGCTCAGCTGGCGCAGGTCGTCAATGAGGAGCGCGAAGGCGTGCAGGCCATTCACGGCCTTGGTTTGCAGGCCGGGGATGACGTCGGCGGCGCGGGCGGCTTCAAGCAGGGATTTGTTTTGGGCGCGCCGCCACAGGTCGAGCTTGGTGAGGCTGACGTCGCCAAGGCCGCGCGGCGGCAGGTTGATAATCCGCCCGAAACTAATGGTGTCTTCGGGATTAAAAATGTAGCGCAGGTAGGCAATGGCGTCTTTGATTTCTTTGCGCTCGTAAAAGCGGGTGCCGCCGACAATTTTGTAGGGCATGCCGGCGCGCAGGAAGGCTTCTTCCAGGGCGCGGGACTGGGCGTTGGTGCGGTAGAGAACGGCGAAATCGGAGAGCTGGCGGCGCTCGGTGAGTTTGAGCTCGTCGATTTTGCGGATGATGAACTCCGACTCCTGGATTTCGTTGTAGACGGTGTACACGCCGACGCCCACTCCCCCTTCCTTGGCGGTCCAAAGCTTTTTATTGGACCGGGTGCGGTTTTTGGCGATGATGGCGTGAGCGGCGTCTAATATTGGCTTGGTAGAGCGATAATTTTGCTCCAGCTTGATGACGGTGGCGTTAGGATAGTCTTTTTCGAAGTCCAGGATGTTCTGGAAGTTGGCGCCCCTCCAGCTGTAAATTGACTGCCAGTCGTCGCCTACTACGCATACATTTTGACTTTTTGTCAATGATAGTAATCTCACAACTTGGTACTGGGCGTGATTGGTGTCTTGGTACTCGTCGACCATGATGTAGGCGAATTGCTGCTGGTACTTTTGCAAAATGTCGGGATGCTCGCGGAACATGCGGACGGTGCGGAAGATGAGGTCGTCAAAGTCGAGGGCGCCGGCTTCGTCGAGGATGCCCTGGTAGACCGGGTAAACCCGGGCGGCGACGCTTTGAGCTTGGCCGGCGGCTAGGCGCTCATAATCTTTGGGGCCGATAAGTTCGTTCTTGGCGGAGGAAATGAGGTTTTGCAGGAGGCTGGCCGGGAATTGTTTTTCGTCGATGGCCAGCTGGCGGGCCGCGCGCTTAACGGCAGCCTGGGAATCGGCAGCGTCGAAGACCACAAAGCTGGGGCTGAGGCCAATTTCGGTGGCTTCGCGGCGCAACAGTCGCAGACAAATGGAGTGGAAGGTGCCAATGAACGGCAGGTAGGCGCGGTCTTCGGGCTGGCGGCCGAGCAGGGTCATGACGCGCGAGCGCATCTCCCCCGCTGCCTTGTTGGTGAACGTCACCGCCAAAATACTGTAGGGTGAGACGTGTTTTTCGGCCACCAGGTAGGCGATGCGGTGCGTGAGGGCCTTGGTTTTGCCACTGCCGGCGCCAGCCAAAATTAAGACCGGCCCTTCGGTCGTAGAGGCGGCCTGGGCTTGCGGTTCGTTGAGGTCAGTTAGCAGATGGCTCACCATCTGATTGTAGCGCAAAGTTGAGCCGAACGAAAACCCGAATATGCATTATTGTAATAATCCAATATTAATGTTATTGTATACATGTCTGCAACTTGGCTACCCACACCTACTCGAAGGAGCGCCATGAAGTTGCCCCACGTAGTATTCTTCGAATTCGGCGTCGCGATACTGGCAATTCTGGTAGTCGGCATGATCTGTGGCTCGCGTCGGATGACCTGGGCGCAGTTCCTGTCAACAGTCATCGCCATTGTCGTGATACAGGTGGCGTTGTTCAGCTTCATCTTTCTGTACCCAACAAAGCCGGATTCGGCATTCGCCGCCTCGGTCCTCGGGCTTATAGTGCTGCTGGGCTTTATTTGTGCAGCTGTCGACCCGCCTCGGCCGGCGCCCGCCAAGCCAACAGACCAACCGCGCTGGCGGATCGACCGGCCTCAGCGTCAGGGAAACGCCGTCTTCCTTGACCCCGGCATCATGATCGATGGTGTGGTGATCACCGTTAGCGGCGACGTCGCGCGCGAGGAAGCCGATGCGATCGCGGCGCAGTGCCTGCGACTAGCAGCCGAGCGGTCGACCAAGCCGGTTGTCATCCGCATAACCACCGGCGGCGGCGATACGGGATACGAGGATGTGATCAGTTCTCACATCGGCATCCTTGCGTCACGGAGGCCGGTATATGCCGTGGCAATCGGCCGGTGCGCTTCGGCCGGCATGGCGATATTGGCTAGCGTCCCGGCGCCATATCGCTACTGCACGGTCGGCACACAGTTCATGTTCCACCGCTGCACACTGCATTCAGGTGGCCAGGTCTACGGACCCGAGCACTTGAGTGGGGATCCGCGCAGCCGCATCGATATCCTTAACGCATCGGTGCTGGCAAAACTCAGGGCCGGCTACCCCGAGATCGCTCGTGAGATCGAGAAGATCTTCACGACTGGAGAGGACTACCACTTCGACGGTCCGGAAGCCTGGCACCTCGGCATCGTGCATGGCTATCTCATGTAGCCGTCCGGTGCCAGAGCAGGCGATGTGGGTAGAGCCACAACAACTAATGCCCCGCTGTTCCTCGGCCGATTTGGCCCCGCTGGACGGCGGGGCTGAATCGTTCTCAAGGTGCAACGATTTCTTTGAAGACATCGCCGCCACGGCCTGACTGGAGGATTACGCCATGCCAACCCCGAGAGGCGCCGGCTTCCCGGGGTCTTTCGCGCAGTGTGGAGAAAAATTGAGAATTTTTCTCAATTTTTAGCCAGTGTTGGCGATGCTACTTCGGCCGGACCGTAATCATAAGCGCGTAGGCCAGCCAGAGCACAATGACCGTCACTACAATAATGCCGATAACGCGGATGATGTTGCTGTAGTCCATTTCGTCGATGCCGCGGGCGTTGGCCGGCGGTTCATAGGTGATCGGCGAAGGCGATGCCGGCATGCCGGGCTGAGGGCCGGGCGCGGTAACTTCGGCGGGGTTGGGCGCGGGCGGCGCAGCAGGCGGGGGTGGCGGAGCTGGAGCCGGAGCTGGCGCGGGCGCCGGGCTGGGCGCGGACGGCGGAGTAACCGGAGGCTGGAGCGCCGGGTTGGGTGTGGGGTTCGATGCAGGATCCATAACTCTAGTGTAGCTTATTCGCCGGACGATTGAAGCTGGTAGGTCGCGGTTTTGCAGGGCGCGACGGGGTCAACCACATGCAGGCCAACGTCGGCGCCATTTTCGAGGCAGCTCGTGAGCGTGTAGCTCCGGTAGGCGCCGGTTTTATCTGGCACCGGCGCGTAGACGTAGGTGTAGGGCGCTTTGTTGGTGGGGTCGGCGGGCAGTTTGGCCAGGACGGCCGGCACGTTTTCGGTGCGGACGGTCAGCCCCTTGAGCGTCACTGGATACGCCTGGTGGTTATTGAAGTAATTGGCCAGGGCGCCGTTGAGTTGGTCGATGTCGGCCTTGCGCTGGGTGTCGCGGGCCTTTTGCGCGGTGGTGGCGGTGTCGGGCGGGACGTTGTGGCGGGTCGTGGGCGGGGTGCCAGTGGCATCGGCGCTAAAGAGGTCTTGCAGCACTTTGGTGAAGTCTTTGGTATCACTTGGCGCGGTGATGGTGACCGGCCGGCTGTAGCCGCTGGAATCAAGCGTGATGTCGGCGGTGGTTTTGCTGGTGCTGTCCGCGATGGAGACCCGCAGACGGTCGGCCGACCAGCCGCGCCACAGTTCGTAGGTCACGGAGACGTTTTTGTAGTCGTCGGCCGAGACGGTTAGTTTGCACTCGGCGCTGAGGTGTTTATTGGCCTTGTCGATGGCCGCCTGGAGCTTGCTGTTGTCCATCGTCCCCACAAAATGCAGCATGGGGGTACCTTTGATAGTATCGACGCCTTTGAAGCTGGCATGCGTGACCGGGATTTTCGTGAGCATCGACGTACCGAGGAAGCTACCGGACGAGCCGGTGGCCTTGGCGCAGGTGCCGGCCGCGGCTTCGAGCTTATACATGTACCAGTCGTCAGACAGCTTGACGGGTATCAGCTCAGATAATGTGAACTGCATGAGTTTGAAATAGAAGGTTTGGTCGATCACTTTAATCTGGGTGGCGATGGCGCCGCTCGTGGGCGACGAGCCTGGCAGGGCCACGCCCGCGCTCAAGCCAAGTTCGGCCTTGACGGTGGCGTCAAGCTTGGGGTGATTTTGGTCACGCACGTCGACCTGACCGGTGCTGGTAACAGTGATTTTTGTGCCGCCGGTAGCCGCCACCGTGGCCGAACTGGCGAAGGTGGCCGTGCGGGCGGTGACGAGGCGCTGGAGGTACCCGGCCAGAGCAACCCTAGGTTCAAACACCCAGAGGTAGCCGGCCGCGGTAATCCCGCCAATGAGCAGTGCCATGACCAGCCAAAAGAGCAGCACGCGGCGGCGCTGCCGGCGGTCGAAGGTCAGCCGCCGCGCGGTGGCCATGCTGGTGGCGACCGGCGTGCGCGGGTCAATGAAGCCGCTCGCCAGCACGGCCGGGGCCTCGGCGGCCGCGGGCGGCGTGACGGCCGTCCCGGACCCGGAGGTGTCAGCGAGCACGGGCTCGGGGGTGCCGGCCGGCGCGGACTGGGGTTCGGCGGGAGCTGGCGGCGCCGGTTTGGCTGGCGCATTAGCCTGGCGGCCGGCGGTGGGCTCAACGTGTCCGCACGATAAGCACAGCCATCCCTGAGACGAACTCGTCATCTCATGACCGCACTCAGGACATTTCATGGACTAGTCGTTGAGATTTAGGCAGTACGGCGCGGCGTCAGTTTCCAGCTTGACGGTGACGGCGGCATATTTGGTACTGGCTTTGCCTGGCACGTGGTTGGCGCCGGCGCACTGGTGTCCGGCCAGGTAGCTGACGACACCGAGGGACGTGCTGGACTGGGTCGATACCTGATAAGGCTGGTTCGTAGATGGGTCCACAGCCGAGACGGTGACAGCCGGCGGCGTAGTCGCAAAGTAGCCGTTTTGGGCGGTGGCCCGGTACACGGCAACGAAGGCGGCTAGGTCTGTTCGGCGCTGGGTATCGCGAGCGACGGCGGCCGCGGCTGGGTCAGGAGTCGGCGAGGCGGCTGGAGCGATAGCGGCGCCCTGAACCTCTGGCGCCGGGCTTGGTGTGGGGCTGGCCAAGCCGAGGCCGCTAAGCGGCCGGCTGGGCGAGGCCAAGGCAAAGTAGGCCGCGGCCGCCACCACAATCATCACCACCCCGGCCACCATCGACGTGATGAGGACTTTGCGGTCCAAGGGTTTGGGATGGGTGACGGGCGTCAAGGGCGGCCGGCCGTTGCTGTTGGGCGGCGGCGCGGCGGCGGCGAGAGTGGGAACGGGGGCGGCAACGGGAGTAGGCGCCGGTTCAGGCGCCGGTTCAGGCGCGGACGCCGCGGCAGCAGCCGGAGGCGTGCCCGTGTCGGTGGGCGCGGGGATGTCAGTGGGAGCAGGAGCATCGGCCGGGGTCGTTGGTCTTGGCTCGGCCTGAGGACCCAGGCCGGTGGCCGGTTGGAGCTCGGCGTTTTCGCTGGCAGGCGGCGCCGGTATTTCGGCAGGCTGGTCTAAACTTTCTACTGGCAGGTCGGGGTTTTCCGCCGACGGCTCTGAGTGGTCTTCCGACGGTTGATCTGGCGTTTCAGGCGCGGCGTCGGCGGCGGGCTCGGCGGCAGGTTCATCCGTGGATTCGGTCATGGGTTCGGAGGCGGGTTCGGCCATGGGCTGTGGCTCGGGTGCTTCGTCTGGCACACCGGGCGGGAAGTTAATATCGGCTGCCGTCTCGGGCTGCACAGGCTCGGACTCAAATTCCGACTCAGATTCCGGCTGGGCATTGACATCGGCTGGCTCGGCCGGCCCGGTGGGTTCGCTTGACTCGGGAACTTCGAGCGTTTCGGGAGTCTCAGGGTTTTCCGGAGTTTCGGGGGTAACTAATGCCGGCACGACAGGTAGCTCAGGTGCGGCGGGCTCCGGGGTCACAACGGGTGCAGCCGGTTCAGTGGCCTCAACGGGTGCGGCGGGCTCAGCGACGGCTTGGTCGGCTGGCGCTTCCGGCTGGTCGGCCGGGGCTTCGGTTTGGAGCAGGATGTGTGCCTTGCCGGCAAGCGCCGCGGCCGGGGTTGGGCCATCAAAGCTGTCGTTGGGCGCGCGGAATTTTACGATTTGATGGACGTCGCTGGCCTCCACGCCCCTGGGGCGGGTGTCAGTGGCACCTGCTGCCGTTTCGAGGGCCGGCAGGTGCTCTTTGTACGAACGACTGCGCAGGGTTTTGGCCGGCTCCTTGTCTTTGTCCTTATCCTTGTGGGTGAGGCGGCGACGCGGGGCACGGTGGACGATCTTGGCTTCGCCTTCGGCGTCAGCCGGCTCAGCTGGTTTCTCGGTTTCCGCGGTGGGCGCAGCGGCCTCGGTTTTGGGTACTTCAGGGACCTCGGGAGCGACCGGTGCCGCCAGGCCGGCTTCGTCGTCGAAAGGCGGCAGTTTGGCGTGCACCGCGGCCAGGGCTTGGTCAACAGCTAGCAGATCGGTATCCTTGATGGTGCCGTCCGCGCCCAAGGAAGCCGGCGCGGGCCGCTCAACGGCCACAAAATGGTCACGGGGCGGCTTCGGCGGAGTGGCCGGAGCAGCAGATGGTATGGCAGCTGGAGGCGGGGGTGGCGGGGGTGGCGGTGTAGTGGGCGCATCAGTGCCGGGCTGAGCCTGGCCATCGCTGCCCGGCTGAGCTCCCGGGATAGCAGGCAAGTTGGGCTTGGTAATCTCAATATGACCACAAAAACCACAAAGCCAGCCGGCCCGTGACTCGGTCATCTGTTGACCGCAATTGGAGCACTTCATGCATCTAGCATAGCATACTTCTTAAGCCTATAGCCGCGGTTATTGGTAGTCGCCGCGGATTTCCAACCGCTCGATGCCGTGAGCTTCGAGCTCGTCGTGATAGCGCTCCTCATAGGGGCGCAGCTCGAGGAGGTCATCGTCGCGGTTGATGTCTTCCAGCGAGACGCCGCGGGATTTGGCCAGGTCGCGCTGGGCGAGGCGCTCGGTAAGCTCATCCCAAAACACGTGGTCGTCGTAGTCAAGAATGTACTGCTCGTAGAGCCGCTCAATCCAGTCAAGGGTCATGAAGTATTCTTGGGTTTCGTCATCCTGCTCAACCTCGGGCTGAGGGTGACTGGCGAGTAGCTTTTGAACGACGGCCCGGGCATCCTCGTCGTGAAACTCCGGGTCGTGCTGGGCATTGACCATCCACTCCCCTAAGTAAGCGAGCTCGATGAGTTTGCGATATTCAGCTGAGGTAAGATGTAAATTCATGCCAAGCCGAGGCGACTATCCCATTACAGGCAACTATTGTACCCGATCTTGGGGTGGATTGCGATGATTTTTACAGCGCGCTCGGGCCGGCCGGTGTGCCATTGCCGGTTGGTGCGTCATAGCCATTGCCGGCCGTGCAAAGGTAGCTGGGCGAGCAAGTGCCGGTGCGTCCGCTGACAATATCATGCCAGGCCGCGGCCGGGGCGCTGTAGATCCGGTTCGGCAAACCGGCGCCAATGGCCGGGCTGGCCAGCGCGGTGAGCGCCGCGACAACGGGTGCGGCGAGGCTCGTGCCACCAACTTGCAGCCAGCCACCGGCTGCGCTGCTGTATACGGCCGCACCGGTAGCTGGGTCGGCCACCGCGGCGACATCGGCGACTGTGCGGTGGGTACAGCCGGCATCGTGCTGCCAGGCGGGTTTGGCTTCATAGGCGCTGCAGCCCGAGCCGGCTCCGCTCCAAGCAGTTTCGCTAAGCCGGGCGCCCGTACTGGTAAGCTTGAGCGTGGTGCCGCCTACGGCCGTCACGCGCGGTGAGCTGGCCGGCCAGGAGACGCCGTAGCCGTCATCTCCCGAGCTGGCGATGAAGCTGACGTTCGCGGCCAGGTGCTTATCCCAGGTAGTCTCCGACTTGGACTCAGGGCCGCCCCAGGACAGCGAAACTATTTGAGCCCCCAGCCCAACCGCCTGGTCGATGGCAGCCAGTAGGTTGCTGGTACTGGCAGAGTCGGCGGCCACCACTGTGATGCGGCAACCAGGGCAGACGCCCCAGGCGACTTCAGCATCAAGGGCGGTTTCTTCGGCCCAACCGCTATTGGCGGCCGGCAGCGTTTGACCGCCCCGCTGGTTAAGCTGCTCGTAGCAGGCGGTTTGGCCCGGCCGGCTACAAGCAACGGGCGGCGTACCGCGGAAGGCTTTGGCGTAGGCGGCAAGATCGGCCCCGAGCGACCGGTCGCCATAGGCATCAACAATGGCGAGATGAGCATTGCCCTGCCCTGTGGCGCCATAGGCGCTGCGCAACTGAGCGGGGGTTAAGCCGGCCGGGCTGCTCGTGGCATGGCTTGAGACGAGCCGGGCAAAACAAGCCCGGCTGCTGGCACTCTGCGACACGGTACAGGCGCTGGTACCGGCAGCCTGGACTACCGGGACCGGTAAAGCCGTCAAACCGAGCATCACACAACTTATGACGAGGGACAGACCAAACCGCTGAGACATGGGGACCTCCTGTTATGTCACCCATGTTCGTATTTTGTTTGGTTCTGGTCAAGCTTGAGCGGAATTTTTCCTACAGGGCGGCCAGACCGACGGGCGTGCCGTTGCCGGTGGGGCCATCAAAGCCGGTGCCGGCGCCGCATAGGTACTGGGGCGAGCAGGCGCCGTTGGAGCCGGTGGTAACATCAAACAGGTTGGCGGAACCCTGAGCGGCGTAGAGCTGCGGGTAGATGGCGGCCTGGTTGCCGCCGCCGGCCGCCGCGACCATGGCGGCCACCAACGGCGTCGCCAAACTGGTGCCACCGACCACGAACCAACCGCGACCCACGTTTGAGTAGCTGGTGTAAATGGCGGCGCCGGTGGCGGGATCGGCCACGGCCGCTAGGTCATTGAGCGTGCGCTTGGCGCAACCGTCGTCGTGCTGCCAGGCGGGCTTGGCCTCGTACAGGCTACAACCAGAACCGGTGCCGCTCCACGTGGTTTCACTGGCCCGGGCGCCGGCAGCGGTGAGCTTAAGGGTGGTGCCGCCAACGCTCAGGACGTTGGCCGATGCGGCCGGCCAGGAGGTGCCCAAGCCGTCATCGCCCGAGGCGGCAGCAAAGATTACACCCGGCACGTTAAAGTGCTTGGCATAGACGGTCTGCTGGGCAAACTCGCCGGCGCCCCACGACATGGAGACTACCCTGGCACCCTTGGCGACAGCGGTATCCACGGCGGACATTAAATTCGTGATGCTCGCGGAGCTGGCCTCCACCAGGGTGAGGCGGCAGCCGGGGCAGACAGCGTGGGCGGTTTGCACGTCCAACGCGGTTTCCAGCGCCCAGGCCCGGTTGGACAGGGGCGGAATGGTGCCGCCGGTTTGGTTGAATTTCTCAAAGCACGCGGTTTGGGCGGCCGTGGTGCAGTTTGGCAGTACCGGCAGGCCAAAGGTGTTTGAGTAGGTGTCAAGGTCCGACTTAGCAAAAGGGTCATCATAGGCGGTCACAACCGCGATGCGGCCGGTGCCGTTGGCGGGGGCGCCGTAGGCTGAGCGCAGCTGGGCCGGGCTGTAGCCGGCGGGCAGGGCTTTGGCCGTGACGGCGGGCACAACCCTGCCGTCACTCCGGGCATAAATTTTCGCCAGGCAGACGGCGTCCGTGGCGGTATTGGTCGTGCAGACGGCGGGCGTGCGGTTGACGGCCGGGGCGGGCGCGGGCGCGAATCCCAGCAACTGCCAAAGTGCGAGGCCGATGCCGGCAACAGCATTCGTGATTGGTCCCATGAGTTATCTCCCTGCGTTAAATGCCGCGGCTCAACCGAGTTCCGCGGCGGCGGTTACTATTGTGGCGAAATCTTCCTGGTTCAGGCTAGCCGTGCCCACCAGTAAGCCGTCGACGTACTCGGTTTCAAGGTAGGCCCGGGTATGGCCCGGCGTGACACTCCCACCATACAGCAGGCGGACGTTCTGCCCACC
>DATDME010000081.1:0-5632 GCA_036518915.1 Candidatus Saccharimonadia bacterium
TTAACCCGAGCATTCGTGCAGGCTTTATACCGCATGGTGACTTCCTCGTAGGTGAGGTGAGGTTGGGGACGTAAATAGTTCATGGCGTTTGTGTTTTCATAATGGCTTAAGCATAACAGGTATCAGGTTGGGTTGGTATTAGCTCCTTCAAGCTTCATTGTACCTACCCGCTTTTTGCACTAATTTTGAACTAATTATTATGCAAGCTTACACACTGAAAGCTTACAGTACCACCGATCGACGAAAATACTACTTGATCCGTCAGAACTCAGGAAGATGTCGAACGTCAAAGAAGTACATGAGCTTGGAACCAAGCGAGATTAAGAGCGCTCAATATCCCTAAAGATAAAGGACCAGAAAATGGCTTATACACCCGTCACTCACAAATTTGTTGCCGTTCTAAACAAGAAGGTGCCGGTTGGCAACCTAATGAACGCCCTCGGACATATGACCGCTGGATTAGCATCATCATACTCTGACCAGGCTGCTATGCGTTTTGATAACTATCAAGATGTTTGACGGCAATGCCCATGCCAATATCTCTGACAACCCGTTTATTATTTTGCAGGCAGACAACTCCAATAAGCTACGCACCTTTCGGCAAGCGCTTCAGGAGGCCGGGCTGCCTGTCGTAGACTTTACGAGCACCATGACTGAAGGTACCTACGCCGAGCAGCAAGAACGCACCAGGGCAACCCCGGAAGCGGAGCTTGAATACTGGGGCGTAGTGACATTTGGCGAGATCGAGAAGCTGACTACATTGACTAAGAAGTTTTCGCTGTGGCGAAGCTAACGTACAGCTATGACCACAGTCTAAAATGCTTGGTCAGTTCTTTGAGCCGACCATTCTCGCCAAAGATACCTACACCGAGAAACTCGACGTCGTTGGCGTCTTTCTTTTGAAGCGTATCGATAATTTTTTGGTCGTCCGTCGTCTCAATCATCTCTCGGATGAAGTACATACTTTGTACACCCGTAGCAGAGCGAACCGCTCCTGCAAAACTAGCTAACTGATCAGGTTTCGCCGATAGAATGATAATCGCATACTGTGAGTTGCGAGGGTAATCTACACCGTCACGCGTCGTAAAGAATTCACCCGTGTCAAAGTTGCTGCCCGTCTTATTGCCAAAGTAGGCGGAAATATGTGCCACGGCATTGAGCACTTGCCATGCTGGCAGCTCTTTATTTACGACAATCGAAATTCGACGATCAAAATCCTGCTTCATGATAGCGAGCCTTTCTAAGCATCAACTCATTACTGCCCGTATCTGTACGAGCTGTTCCGATAAATAATAGCTCGTGACGATGCGGGTGTAAAATATTTCCATAAATTGCATAAAAAATTAAATTATGTAATAATTCATACAAACATGATCAATATATCGCAGGCAGTCGAGGACATACTCCGACACGATGATGTTGCATTAATGGCGGCGCAGCACGGCTGGTTGAACCTGTCGTCATATGCGCGATCGATAAAATCCCAGGTCGAGGAGGCTCTCATGAAGCCTGTAAGCGAAGGATCAATCATCACAGCGCTCTCTAGAGTCACTGCAGCCCTACCCAGCCCAAACCAAGTTTCAACCGATTCCATTCAGGGGCTATCTGTGCACGGCAATCTTGAAGGCATGACATTTGAGCGGAGTGAGGATTTATCCCAGCGCATTCGAGAGATCTTTACGACTGAAAAAGTGTAGAAGGCCTAGCTTTGCAGCTATTTCAAGCCGGCAACTAAGGATAAGTGTGTTATAGTAAGCGGTGAGGACTCCGAAAATATCCGGTAATGATTGGGCTTAAAGGCAAACTATCAGGCCGCTTAGCATTAAATCGCCGGCAAGCGACGATGTTGAGCGTTCTCGTGGCGTGTGTGGGAGTAACGGTCATATTTTTTGCACGGGCCTCTGGTATAACGGTCGCGCTTGAAGCCGAGAGCGGCACGTTGAGTGCGGGGCTGGCCGTTATGTCAAACCCACAGGCCTCAGGCGGACGGATGGTCCAGTTTGGGGCCGGGATGACCTCAACCCCATCGCCGTCTCCAACCGCATCTCCAAGCGTCACCCCGTCGCCAACCCCGGCTCCGACTCCCACCCCAACCCCTGCCACGACGTATTCCTGCACTCGCAGCTACGACGCCTCCAAGCCACAAGTCTGGACCGGTGATAGTGATCCGGCCGCCAATAACCCCATGGGCAGCTGCACCTACTCCGATGTGGCCTACATTGTCACCGGTGACGCCAACTATGGGCCTTTTGTGAACCAAAATGTCTGGGGCGCGGTCCCGACAGCCTTTAAACAAAAGCTATATGCCAATAGCCCGCGCGATTGGTACATCGTGGTCAACAAACCCAGCGACAATCCCTCTGACCCCAACGCCAATGGTACGGTCAGTAACTACCCCAACATGGGCTTCTGGATGCGCGGTAAAATCGATGACTACAAAACCATCTCGTCGTCGTGGAATGTTGCCATCCCGCACAACACCTCCTCGGCCGGCTGGGCCGCCTACGACCTGTGGTTTAACGATAACCAAGATGAGGTGATGATTCAGGCCGATATTGGAGCCAACAGCTATTTTGGCTGCACCTCCGTGGCGACGGCCACCTTCAGCGGACAACCCTGGCACATGTGCGTCTTTGGCAACGAGCGGGTATGGAAGCGCGGCACCGATGACAACCATCTGGTAAACCTGGCGAGCGGAACGGTAGATATTAAGGAAATTCTCACCTGGATGGAAGGCCACACGTTTGTGGACCCCAATACTAACGCCACCCGCCAGCAGCTGATGCCCGGTAGCGTTTGGCAGACCTCGTATGTGGGCGCGAGCTTCGGCTTTGAAGTTCCCAGCACCAGTGGGCTTGACGCCACCTACCGGGTCAACGACTTCTCCTGGACAGCCAGTCGGTAAATTACGTGCAGTACGTCACTGGGGCCGTGCAAATTAACCAAGACGTCGCCGACTCCATCGTGCCCAAACTGTTTGCCGACCACCTCAACGAGGCCCTCACCGCCGCCGGCAAACCGGTGGAATACCAGATTTATACCGGCGACGACCACCAGTTCGCGGCCAACCGCGGCGCCCTGCTTGCGAACCTGATCGCGTTCTACCGCGCTAGGCTTTAGGCTCAAGCCAGCCATAGCAGCATAAGAACTTTGCTGCTTGCCCAAGCCAACGCCGCTGGGCAACCAGCGGCGTCTTCTTTGTGGTATTGCTGCCCGGTGATTCGCTTATGCTACACTAAAACCAATGAGCACGCGTGTTGTACCGGGCATGGCCCCGGGTGGAAAGCCGCATCCCGCCACCAAATGGAGCTTGCTCATGGCTCTCTTGGTGGTGGTCGTACTTGGCGTGCCCAAATTCGCCCGGGCCGGCAATCCCGGCGTCTTGCCTCCGCACGGCAGTCAAGTCGGCGGCACGTTCACCGGCCCCTACACCTTTGACACCTACATTTACTGCACCAGCGGTTTCAACTTCACCAGCTCGTATACCAGCAGCCTGGAGGGTACTCACACCTTCCATTTCGATGGCTCGGCCGACGGTTCATTATTGGTGGCAATTGATAGTGGCGGGTTGTCGCTGGTGACTTCCTGCGGCGACCCGTTCACCGGCCCCAACACCAACGTAGCCAACTATACCGTCACCAAAGATTCATCACTGGCCGGCGGCCCCACTCCCACTCCCACGCCGCCGCCGACCCCCACCCCGACGCCGGCGCCCACACCCACGCCCACCCCGGCCCCGGGCGCTACGCCCATGCCGGCGCCCGGCGGCGGCGGTAGTACCGGCGGCGCGAGCGGGGGAGGCACCGCCACGCCGGGCCCAGCCGCTACTGACACCGCCGTGCCCGCGGACACCGCCACGCCCGTGCCCGCGCCGGCCTCTGAGGTGATTGACCCGGCCACCGGCCAGCATATGTCGCCGCGGGCCACGCCCACCCCGCGGCCGGTGGCCCGCCCAGCCACCCGCCATGCCACGCCGGCTTGGCTGGGCTTCACCCTGATGTTTGTGGTGTGGCCGCTGCTTGGGCTGGCCGCGCTGGCCCTAATCGTGCTTGCCTGCCTGCACCACAGCCGGCGCCAAGCGGTGTTTGCCTGGTTCCACCGGCGGCTCATGCCCTGGTGGCTGCGGCTGGAGCCATACGTTTTCCGCCTGCGGCACTGGCACCAAAAGCTGCCGGTCCATTTGCGCGAGGCTCCCCGGCGCCGCGGCCTGAGCGCGCACCGGCACAGCGGTAAAATCTTGGCCCATCACCACACGTCCTACCCAGCCCTGGTGTTTATCCTGATATTGAGCGGACTCCTGGCGGGCGCGGTGGCGTGGTCGGGCCAGGCGGCCAGCCTGAATACTACTGTGTCGTTGACGGTACTTGGGCCGCCGCCCACCACCGGGGCCACCATTGACGACCCCACCGATGGCACTGTCACCGTGACATCGCCCATCACCGTCCGCGGCACCTGCCCAGACGGCCTGTTAATTGAGATCTACCGCAACGGCGTATTCGCCGGCAGCGACATCTGCGACAACACCGGCGGATACACCGTGCTGGTCTCCCTGCTGGCTGGCGCTAACCAGCTAGTGGCCCGCGACGCCGACGCGCTCGGCCAGTACGGCCCAGACTCCAACACCATCACCGTGACCTACAACCCGCCGCCGCCCACACCTACGCCCACACCTCAGCCCACGCCCACGCCGACTCCGGCCAAAACCTATCCGGGACACACGCCAGTGTCCACGCCCAAGGTGCACACCCCGGCGCCCAGCCCGGCTAACCCTCCGCTGAAGCTCGACTCCGGCCAGCACTTTTACCAAGGCGTGCAGCCCGAGGCGCCTATCCAGTGGTCACTCACGGTGACCGGCGGCAACCGGCCCTACGCCGTCACCTGGGATTGGGGCGATGGCCAATCCAGCCAAACCACCGCCGCCGGCGCCGGGGAAATTTCCAACGCCCACGCCTACGCCAACCCCGGCACCTACCAATCAACCGTGCGCGTGACGGATAGCACCGGCCACCAGGTCGCCTTGCAGCTGGCCGTGATCGTCAATGGTCAGCCGGCAGCCGCCGGCCTGAGCGCCCCACTCGACGGCGGCACCTTGCTGTTTCTCTGGCCGGCCCTTGTGGCGGTGTTCTTGGTGGTGTTGAGTTTCTGGCTGGGGGAGCGCCACCGTCTCGCCCAAGCCCGCGCCGCGCTCCAGCCTGAGTCTCAAAACCTCCACACTTGACAGGTTTTTCTATTACGGTTACGCTTTTAACAAGCCACGGCCCAGCCGGGCACAAATGAAAAAAGTCCCCACCAAAAACGTCCGCTTAAAACCAACATCAAAGTGTCAAAATCTTACCGATATCGAGCTCAACATCGTTCGCAGCAGTTCCGCCGCCGGGTAGGACTAGCTGCAATTTTGTTATTGGGCCTGGCACTCATCCCGAGCCTGAACGTGCGGGCCGCTACGCTCTCAAGTGCTTCCGTCGCCATTGCCGACCCCCGGCCCAGCACCGCCTCAACCAACTACACGTTTACGGCTTCGAGCGTGACCACCGGTGCGCCCGGCCTCATCCGCTGCATTAAGATGGTGTACGCCGACACGGCCACCGGCACCAACGTGCCGAGCGGCATGGTGACCAACGGCGGCGGCACC
>DATDME010000082.1:0-2643 GCA_036518915.1 Candidatus Saccharimonadia bacterium
TTAACCCGAGCATTCGTGCAGGCTTTATACCGCATGGTGACTTCCTCGTAGGTGAGGTGAGGTTGGGGACGTAAATAGTTCATGGCGTTTGTGTTTTCATAATGGCTTAAGCATAACAGGTATCAGGTTGGGTTGGTATTACTCTCCAGGAATGCGTTCGACCCACAAGCACTGTTTCAGGCGCAGTACGGGGTGGTGGAATACGCGGACTACATCGGCTTCGGCGTTCTCGCACTCTTCTCGTACGTGGTCCTTCGCCAGCTCGAAAATCTGAGGCGCATCCCGGGAAGGTATTGGGCTCTCCTCGCAGGTATCGCGATGGCCTTCCTGGCCACTCTGAGTCCTCATCACATCCTGATAGATCCAAATATCTGGTTGCACCAGCTGCCGGTCTTCAACCAGATGCACGTACCGTCACGATGGATCGGGTGGGTGGTTTTCGGAATCATACTCACCTTGCAGCAACTACCACGAAAGCCAGTCTTCTATTTGCTATTGGCACTGTGCGTCCTTGATGTCGCGACCGCAACCTATCCGGTACTCAACTACCGGCAGACGAAATACAACCCACCTGCCGCAGAAACAGGTACGTTCGAGCAGTACGCTGGCTACAAGACTCAAGGGGGTACAGATGGCTTTGGCAGTGGCACGTACCGCCTGCTCCAGGCCACGCAGCAGAACCTCGGCGAAGTCTATGGATATGAGCCGATGTTTCTATTCGGCGCGGTTGGCACACAAGAGATAAACGGCTACTTGACCGACCGCTGCGGCATAAACCAGGGCTGCGACTTCGTGCTGAGCCACAATGCCGACGTGCAGTCATGGACTCCGCTGCGGATTGTACTGAGGAGAACCGCTGCCGGGCCCATTCGGCTCAATATGAACCCCGGTAAAAACTGGGTTGTTAACGGCAAGGTCCTGCATCCGGGCTACCGCATTGTCGAGCTTCACAAGGACTTCGAGATTGATGATCCGTCTAGCACTCTTGTGCTGCAGTTTGAACCCAGACTATAACGCCAACAAAAAGACCCCACGGCCGGGGCCTTTTTGTATATTATGGTGTTTCGCTAGCGAATGGTTTCTTTGAGGCGCTTGCCGGCACGGAAGCGCGGCATGGGCATCTCGGGGATGTGGATTTCGGCGCCGGTTTGCGGGTTCACACCCCGGCGGGCGGCGCGCTTGCCTAGGTCAAAGGTCCCAAACCCTGTGACCGAGACCTTCTCACCTTTCGCCACAGTACGTTCAACAATGTTCACAAACGTGCTGAGCATTTTTTCGGCCTGGCGCTTGGTAACGTTAGTTTCGGCAGCGAGGGTTTCAATTAGTTGCTGTTTGGTCATATGCCACCTCTCCTGTATTTACTATCTTATACAGTACTGTATGCTTTGCCTCCCTAAAGGTAAAGCCTACTCTTCCACAAAGATAAGAATTTGCTCTATCTGTTGGGCGAGTCCGGTTTGGATGTCGACGTCAATCATGACGGCGCAAAACTGCTTGGAGCCGCCATTTTCTAATTCGTTGCGACTGCGTTCGTCCGTGAGCCAACGTTTAATAATAATATCGGATTGAATGCCTAAACTTGAGTCGCGCGAGCCCACCATGCCGACGTCAGTGATATGGGCGGTGCCGCCGGGCAGCACGCGGGCATCGGCGGTGGGCACGTGCCAGTGGTCGCCAATTACGGCGCTGACCCGGCCGTCGAGGTACTGGCCGATCACCAGCTTTTCGGAGGAGTAATCACCGTGGAAGTTGACCAGGCGGGCGACGAGCGCCTCATGCTGGGTGTCCTTGAGGATCTGATCGATGGTGGTGAGCGGGTTTTGGAGGTTTTCGGGCTGGCGATAGCCGACGGTTTGGCCGAGCAGGCTGGCAATTAAGACGTTGCCGTGGGGTGTTTTGACGATTTTGTAGCCTCGGCCGGGCGTGCCGGCGGGATAGTTGGCCGGGCGGGTCAAGGGCTTGGACGGGTCTTCGAGCCACGGGTAGATTTCTTCGCGGTTGAGCGTCCAGTCGCCGGAGGTGAGGGCATCGACGCCGGCGTCAAACATAGCTTGGGCGTGCTCGGGCGTCAGGCCCTTGCCGTGGCTGAGGTTCTCGCCCTGAGCTACCACAAAATCAATGCCGCGCTCGCGCTTGAGCCCGGGCAGGATTGTTTTAACGGTGTTGCGGCCGGGACGGCCCATGATGTCGCCAATGTAGAGCAGTTTCATGCGTATATTATGTCATATTTGGGCAGACATTGGAAGATGGAGGCTTCGGGAACATTTTTCCTCGTTGCGGAACTCGGGCTACGCCTTCAGACAGTCCTCACTTCGTCCAGACGGCAGCCAAAAATCGGTGTTGAGGCCGCCGCCATTACCATGGATGAAAATAATTTTGATGTCAGATTTTGTCATGCCAGCCCCCGATTGGCCGTTCAAGAACGGTCTCGATGACCGCAAATCCATGCTTTTCATAAAATGCTACGGCCGGATGATTGGACGTCCAGGCCCCGACGCGCAGATATAGCCATCCCAAAACAAAACGTGTCTTTTCGCACCGATGATTCGGGTGATTCAGGATCGGTCGGACCGGGTAAGCTGTATCCGGTGATACAGCGAACGAGGAGTGATCGATCCTGAACTCACGAGCACGGTGAGGGCA